>JAZRTH010000428.1:0-1995 GCA_045651945.1 Thermoguttaceae bacterium | reverse complement strand
TTGGGCGGGTTCCGCCGACGCTATCGAGTCGGCGATTAATTGGGCGTCGTTAAAGATTGACTCAGACCTAAAGAATGCGACAACAACGCCTTTTAATCCGGTTCCGCCGGATATTCGGACGCTGTGCGTAATGGCGTCCGGCGTCCGTCTGGCGCGTCTTGCCGGGGCGCTGGAAGACCCAGCCGTTCTGCCGGCGGCGGAATACTACAAAGAGTTTGTCGAGAATTATAATTACTTTGCCGATAATCAACAGCCGTGACAATTTACCCCAAACAGAACTCCCCTGCCGTATCATGGAAGAAAGACTGGAACGGAACGTGGACGGCGGCTCCGGACATAGAAGTTCAGTCTATTCGCCGCTGCTGCGGGTCTGTCGGGGACGATACCGCCGTTGTGCGCTATCGGTACGGAGTTTTCGTTGACGCTAACGGCGCAACGGTTAAAACGCCAATTACGCAGATTGTCGCCAACTCCTATGTCAAGATAGAACAGGGAGGGACGATTCTCTTTATGGGCGTCGTTGTCGAAGGAGAAGACCATTCCGGCGCGACCATGACGCACAACGGCGCGTCGGTTCTGACAGGCGACCAGATATTCCGCCTTGTCGGCGGGTCTGAAATCTTGCGCCGCCGTCCGATCTGGCAGTCTCTTTGGCTGCCGGAGTCGAAAGCCTCTCACCGGGAAAACGAATACGAGCTGGGAACCGACCCGTTCAAGATCGACTGGATCCCGCCGTACAACGGAGAATGCCGGAATTACATCGTGGACGTTCAGCCGAACGAGTCATGGCAGACGTACAAGTCCTATCAGTCCAACATGGCTGTCAACGCCGTCAACAATCCGGTCAGAGCCGGATTCGGCGGCGCGCAGACGCTGACGCTGGAACAGACGGTTTTGTACTTTTCCAAACTGCTGGAAGTCAACCAGCCGAAACTGCCGACGTTTACAATCAACTGGTCGTCCGACTGCGACAACACGAAGAAACAGCCTCCGTTGGAGCTGAAAAACCCGGTTGTCGATAACGCTTACGACGTCTTCCGATCGCTTATTAACCCGCAGGCGTCAGGACTGGATTTTTATTTTCGGTACGCGGAATCGACAATTTACGTCGAGATATTCCCGGCGTTTGTTACTGGCGTTGACGACAACACAAACGAATCGACGCTGGATCTGGAAAGTCCGCTGATTGAAGATTTTCCGGTTATCCACAATTCGTTCCGGAAGTATACCAGATTCCGATTTATCGGAGAGCGCATCACGTTCGTTGACCTTTTGCAAGGCGCGTATTTTACGACCGAGTTCGATACCAACATTGTCCCGCTCAAGGCGTGTACGAACAATTCTTTCTCGTTTGACTCGAATCAGGGCGACTATTTAGGACACAACAAATTCTGCATTGGCGACCCGTTTATTTTCGATTGGGGCAAGTTCCAGCCGACGGTTACAGTCAACGCCAACGGGACGTTTGCCATTGACGACAATACGCCATACCCGAAACAGACTTTGTATTTGAAAACGCTTGACTGGGTCGTTGACCGGTTCGGCAAGCGACATAACGGACCGATTGTTACAATCGGCGGCGCGGAATACTTGCGTCGCAATCAGGGCGGAAAGTACGTCTATCAGGACGTGGAAGATGACAACATTTCCGAAAACGCGCGCTACGAATGCGTTGCTCTGGAAGATACAGGACTCAACGCTCAGCCGCTTCCGGATACAATCGGCGTCGCCATAGTCAACGGCGAATATCGACGCGTTTGGGGCGGACGGGACAGCTCCCAGCATGGCAAATATCAGGACGATTCCGCCGACATTACCGATATAAAAGAAACCGTTTCGGACGTCAAATACGTGCCGGACGTCGTTTTGAATTATTGTTATCCGGATCTATGTTACGACACTATGACCGTAACGCTGGCGTGGGAGTCGGATCAGCGTTTGCAAGTCGTTTACGGCGACCAAAACGCGGTTGACGAACAGGTCGTCTACGTGCCG
>JAZRTH010000427.1:0-2287 GCA_045651945.1 Thermoguttaceae bacterium | reverse complement strand
GGAACTGGCGTCAAGCGGTCGAATCGAAATTCTCGGCGGTCCGTACTACGAGCCGATTCTGGCGATGCTTCCCAGCCGGGACCGCATCGGGCAGATTCGCCGTTACACGCGCCATCTGGAATCCCGGCTCAACACCCGGGTTCGCGGTATGTGGACGCCGGAACGCGTCTGGGAACAGTCCTATATCAGAGATTTAACCGAGGCGGGAATTGAGTACACGATTGTCGACGATTTCCACTTCAAAAAGGCGGGCTTACTGGAATCCCAGCTGTATGGGCGGTATCTGTCCGAAGACGACGGGAACTTGATGACCATTTTCCCCGGCTCGGAACCGCTGCGTTACTACATCCCGTTCCACAAGCCGCAGGACACAATCGAATACTGCCGCCGCATTTTCCAGAGCAATCCCAACGGCATCGTCGTTTTCGGCGACGACGGGGAGAAATTCGGCACGTGGCCCGACACGAAAAAACACGTCTACGACGAAGGCTGGCTGGACAGTTTCTTCCAGACGATTCTCGCCAATGCGGACTGGCTCGACTTGACGACGCTCTCCGCCTGTGTTGACGAAGTCCGACCCGTCGGGAAGATTTATCTGCCGGACTGCTCGTATCGCGAAATGACGGAATGGGTTTTGCCGCCGGAACGTCAGTGGGACTTGGAGGAAGTCAAAACCGCGGCGAAAGCGCTCACGCAAGAGCAGCAGGACAAGCTCAACGAGTTTATCAAGGGCGGGTTCTGGCGAAACTACAAAATCAAGTACCCGGAAACGAACGAGATGTATTCCCGCATGATGCAGGTCAGCGCTCATCTGGATCACATTCGTTATCGTTACAGCGATTTGATTCAGAAGTCGCCCAGGGCGCAAGAGCTGTTCTCTGAGGCGGAAAAGGAACTGTACCGCGGTCAGTGCAACTGCAGTTACTGGCATGGCGCGTTCGGCGGCTGCTATCTGCCCCATCTGCGTAACGCTGTTTACGGCGCTCTTATCAAGGCGGAGAATCTGCTCAACGAGCTGGAAACGTCCAATCCGACTGTCGAAGCGATTTGCGCGGACTACAATCTCGACGGTCAGTCGGAAGTCTGCCTGACCAACGACAAACTCGCGTTGTTTATCGAACCGGACAACGGCGGGCGCGTTTACGAACTCGACATCCGGGAAATCTGTCACAACCTGCTGGCGACCCTGACCCGGCGTCCGGAAGCGTATCACAAAAAAGTTGCCGCCGGCGTCCATTCCAACGAGGACGACTGCGCCAGCATCCACGACCGCATCGTCTTCAAACAGGAAGGACTGGAAAAGCGGCTGCAGTACGACGTCTACCAGCGCAAGAGTTTCATTGACCTCTTTTTCGCGCCGGAAACGGACTTGCAGAAGTTCGCCGACATGCGCGACGTCCTCCAGGGCAACTTCTATAACGGGTCGTGGGATACGGTTATTCGCCGCAACCCCGGGCGAATTCAGGTCAAAATGACGCGTCAGGGAATCGCCTGCGGTCACACGATTAAAATCACCAAAGGGATCTCGCTCAACGAGGGGTCGTCAACCATCGAGGCGGGGTACATGCTGGAAAATCTGCCGACAGACGCCCCGCTCCACTTTGGCGTTGAATTCAACTTCGCCGGCATGCCCGCCGGGTGCGACGACCGCTATTTCTTCGACAAAAAGGGAAAGAAGATTAACGATTTGGGAACGATTCAGGAACTCGACGACAGAACGTTCCTCGGTCTGAAAGACGAATGGCTGGGCTTGAGCGTTGGCATTCAGATCAATCAGCCGACCAGCTTCTGGACGCTGCCCATTCAGACGGTCAGCAACTCCGAAGGCGGCTTTGAAGCGGTACATCAATCCGTCTGCGTCGTCCCGAACTGGCGCGTCGTCCCCGACCGATTCGGCAAATGGGTCATGACGATGAAAATGGACGTCAAGTGCGAAAAATAATTTTGGAGTGCGACGGCTTGCCGTCGGCGGCGAGGCGCCGCTCCCGATCCGCGCTGCCGCGCGTTTGCCAAAATCCGCTCCCCCTGGTCGCTTTGTCCTGCATTGGGACTTCGACGCAGCCGAAAATCATTCTGGATCGCGGACGTCAGTCCGCAACAGAAAAAGCGACAGAGATTTTTTCTTGTTCCTGCAAAGGCGCCCAGAGACGGGCGCCACATACGTATCAACTTAAGAGAATTCCATATTTGTTTGGTTTATCTGTCTATTTTGAAGAAGGTCGTATGTATAGCGTTCTTTTTTTCGTTTGCAGCGTTTAGGCGTATCTCGAATAAACTTAACAATGTC
>JAZRTH010000426.1:0-3627 GCA_045651945.1 Thermoguttaceae bacterium | reverse complement strand
ATAAGGGAGAGAAATACCGTATGAACTACAAATTCACTCTGCCGTAAACTTCAGAACAATGTCCTTGCCGGTCGACATGGCGTCGGTTTTCGGGAGAAGGATAAAGTTGTCGGTAATCGTCGCGTGGAGGGCTTCGCAGCTGGGGTCAACGACGACGTTTTTAACTCGCTTGGGCAGGAACTGGAAGATCGGACGGCCGTCTTTGGTCGGTTCTTCCTTGCAGACGCTCTTGAACGAGTCCGCGCCGTTAAGCGGGACGATTGTCAGCGTCCATTCCGTTCTGCCGTCGTCAAGCTTCTTCGACGTCAGCTTCTGCTTCCAGGCTTTGTTGTTCGGCTTCATCGCGTTCTGCCAGGCTGGGTCGCCGTAAAGAGCAACCATGTTGTGATCGAACCCCATGCAGAAAACGAATTCCTGCGTCTTTTTGTCCAACGCGGCAAATTTTTTCGCGTCGTCTTCCGACAGGTTCGGCATGATCTGAATCATTTGCATCTGATTCATTGCGCCTTTGAATCCCCTCGCGTTGACGTATTCAGGGAAAATGCGGTTGAGGTGCCACGTAATCGCCTGATTGTTGGCGAAGAAGGCTTCCGCAGCGGTAAAGCGACCGGGCTGCTCGACGTAATAGTCTCTCAGACCCCAGCCCATGTACCCAAAGAAGGTGGGCTGAACGTATCCCGCCATCATGTTGACGCCGCCGGAATGAATGTGCGCCAGCGCCATCGCGTCCGGCCCGTCGATGTTGCCAATGAGGCAGTTCCCGACAGCCAGATAAACCTTTGAGTTCGTATGCGTGATGGGGAACTCTTCCTTGTCTTTGGTTCTGCCGTAGAGCTGACCGTTTTTGGAGAAGAAATAGCCGTTTTCGTAGCTGTAGCCGATTTGCCAGTCGCGTGGGGAGGCGTGCCCGGAGGTCATGAAGAGCTGATTCTTCCCGTAGGCGTCGGCGAGGGCGTGCGTTGTGTCGTCGGGTCCGTCGCGGCGTTCCTGATACGTTCCGTCAGCCTCTTTGATTCCGTAATGTTTTTTCGTCCCTTCGGAATACCAGACGCCGGACTTGAACTTGGTCAAATTAACGCCGAACCCGGCGCAGCAGGTGTCGACTTTCATATCCGGCGCCGCAATGATTCGATTGACGTCGTTGACGTCGTACCCGGTCAGAATCGCCCAAATCGCGTCCGTATACGGGTCAGGGTCGAGGTTTCGGGCGGTGATGTGACAGAACTGAACGAAAATCTGGTTGGCTTCTTCGTACTTGGCGACAAAGCAGATGTACGTCGGCTGGAGTTTCTGTAGTTCCGGCAGGCTCTTGATGGGCATTTCGTCCCACGTAACGATCTGGACGTCGAACTTTTCGCTGTGCTTTTTCTTCAGAGCGTCAACCGCCGCGCTCCAGTCGGAGTCGGCAAGCGTTGAATTGCTGACGCAAATCGCGTAAACCGGTTTTTCGGATTCCTGAGCGCTGACAGCGCCGCAAAGCGTGAAAATCGCGCTCAAAGCGATGAATAAAACTTTTTTCATGGCAGTTTTTCGGACGGATTGACGTCCGCGGTTAAAGGTGAGGGAACAGAGGCGGGGGAATTGGAACGACTGTCCGACGTCGTCGGCGCGGATTCCGAACCGCTCGACTTGTCTGCTGACGGCGCGTCGTCCCAAAACGAATTGAATTCGTCCCAAACCTCTGGATAATCTTCGCAATAATAAGGAATAACCATTTAGGGTATATTGAGTTGCAAGTTGCGAGTTGCGAGTTGCGAGATGGCGAGGCGCCGCTCGTTACTCATTTATTGGTACTGAACAATATTAATTATAACAACAAAGACGGTTTATACAAGAGGACAGGCGGGATTTTCGGGAAAAAAGAATTACAACCTTCGCCCCGCACACGCAAAGAGACGAAGTCGAAAACCTTACCGGGTCGCGGACGAAGTCCGCCAAAGAAATTTAAGCCGCAAAGTTCGCAAAGTTTTGATTGGTATTACGCTTGCGGCGGAAGCATCCAGAAAACTTGAGAACGAGGAAAGCCCGCTTGCCCCGCTGGTTCGCGGGCGTCTTCGCCCGCCGAAGCTACTCTGTCCTGTTTCTTTCCCCTTCATTCCTCATCCGGAGCGGCGGAATCCGGTTCTTCCTGTGGAAGAGAATGATAATAATCTTCGATTCGTTTACGGATGGCGCGGTCTTTGGCTGTAAAAAAGCAGGAAACATACTGACCCTTTTTCGAGTTCACGATGATTTGATCTTTCCAAATATTAATGCTCAACCAGTCATCAGTACCCCGTCCGGAATAAAGCTCCATCCACGGATAATAAGAAACGACTGAGATGTGATACCATCTTGTGGTTGATTTCCATTCGACAATGTCGTTGAACAGTTCGGAATCTTTGGGTATTACAAATGAGCGAGTTTCTCGGTCGCTTTCAAGTCTGAATGAACATTTAATATCTTCATTTATAGGCGTCTGAATACTAAACGGAGCTATCAATTTCAAAGAAACGCACAACGAAAATAAACATAGTACAATTCCAGAGGCTATAATTAATCCCCAATATAACCGCTTATTTGATTTTGTTTCCATATCGATATTCTGACTTAATGTAATTTCTGTTGTAAACGACCAAGAGCGTTTACAACCAGAGTTTGACTAACTGGCTCTAATAAAAATGGATTCAATCCACCGTTAAGTATAGTCTATTCCACAATAATTACAAGAGGGGGAAAATGTTCATGTTAATTATAGTTGCTGACAATTTTCAAGACGTCAAAGAATCTGTAAACGACTGTTTCAGACTATGTAACAGATTGTGAATTGCAACTTCCCAAAAAGAATGTTATTTCCAATTACGTCACATATATTGAAAATGCGTCAATGATAAAACGCTTAAGCTTCAATTTGTTATTTTAACAAGATAAACTATTTTGTCATAATACAAACAGCGATAAAAGGTATTTAAATTTTTTTACAAAATTTCAAAAATGGCGTAACCTTTTCATTGCGGCAGGTGTATCAAATAACAGAAAACGGATTTTTGATAAAGATTGTTCAGCGCTTAACATATATCACACAAAGAATCGTATTCTGATCAGCGCTTTATTTGCTCAGGCGCAAGGTTATTGAATGAGCATTTTATCAACTCGCTTCATTTTTTAAGGAGAAAAATCATGAAACATTTCTTGGTATTGGCGCTCTCGATGGTTGCGTTGTGCGGTATTGCAATGGCCGCTCGTGGAACTGCAATTGATTTCGGACAGCTTCCGCAGAAAGCTCAGGCGTTCATTACGGACAACTATTCAAATGCCGACGTTGCCTCTGTTACAAAGGAACAGGATGACAGCGACTATGATGTCGTCTTTGCTAACGGCGTTAAGGTTGAGTTCGACCGTAACGGCGAATGGGACAGCGTCAAAGGAAACGACATTTCTGTCGCCTTCGCTCCCAAAGCGATTCAGAACTACCTGAACGAAAAACACGCTGGCGTCAAAGTCGTTGAGATTGACCGCGATTTGAGAGACAAAGAAATTGAGGTTAAACTTGGCGACGGCATCGAAATCGAATTCGACTTGAACGGTAATTTCAAGCGTTACGACCGATAATCTTCGGAACTGTAACAGGAACCAACAAATGAATAG
>JAZRTH010000425.1:0-2524 GCA_045651945.1 Thermoguttaceae bacterium | reverse complement strand
ATGCGCAACTCAAACTTTTGGTTCGCCTTCGGCGAACTGCGTAATTCCGCTCCCGTTGGTCGCTCCATTACCGCCTTCCATTAATTTGCGGACTTTGCGTGAGCCTTTCTTTTGCGGACATCCTCCGCATCTCCGCGCCTCCGCGTGAGATTTGCCCACAGGTTAACACCCGTGGCTCGCCTGCGCCACCGTATTGACAAATCCTTTCCATGAAGTAGAATAGGTAAATAAATCGTCAGTAATGCGCTGGCGAGATGAATATACATATACTTCAGGAAACTCAAGGTTTATCCATGAAAATCCCGCTGCTTGTTCAGGTTATTATCGCCGTTTTTTTTGGCATTTTGATGGGAAATTATTTGCCCGTCCCCGTTGTGCGAATATTCATGACGTTCAACGGCGTGTTTTCTGAATACCTCAGTTTTACGATTCCTTTGATTATTCTGTCTCTGGTTGCGGCTGGAATTGCCGGCTTGGGCGCCAGATCCGGGTGGCTGCTGTTGACGACCGTTGCCATTGCGTACGGGTCGACGCTCTTTTCCGGTTTTCTGACGTTTTTTTCCTGCGCCTTTTCGTTTCCCAAACTGTTGGCGGGCGTAACCGTCAGCGCGCCAGAACAGGCGGAAACCGTCGACAAACTGGCTCCGTTTTTTGACGTCGATATTGAACCCATTATGGGCGTCATGACGGCTTTGGTAATGGCTTTCATGTTTGGTATGGGAACCGCTGTCTGCAAGGCGGAAACGATGAAGAAGTTCATCGACGACGCGCAAAAGATTATCGAAATCGTGATTCAGTACACGATCATTCCGCTTTTGCCGCTGTTTATTTATGGCATTTTTCTGAAGATGTCGGCAACGGACAAAACCGATACGATCGTTCCGATCTTTGGGAAAGTCATTGTCGTCGTAATTATTCTGCACGTGGCGCTGCTTTTGATTCAGTATTGCGTTGCTGGCGCCGTTTCCCGCCGCAATCCGTTCAGGCTTCTGTGGAACATGCTTCCCGCCTACGCGACCGCGCTGGGCACGTCGTCTTCGGCGGCGACAATTCCCGTTACCCTTCGTCAGACGCTCAAAAACGGCGTTCATCCTGCTATAGCGCATTTCTGCGTTCCGCTGTGCGCAACGATTCATCTGGCAGGCAGTACGCTCAAAATTACCGCCTTTGCAATGGCTGTCGTTTTGCTATCCGGCAGAGCGCTGACGCTGACGGACTTCGCCCCGTTTATCTTCCTGCTTGGCATTACCATGATCGCAGCTCCCGGCGTTCCCGGCGGGGCGATTATGGCGGCTACCGCCCTGCTCCAGTCTGTTCTCGGGTTTGACGCTGACAACGTCGCGCTGATGATTACCCTGTACATCGCCACCGACAGCTTCGGAACCGCTTGCAACGTCTGCGGCGACGGCGCCATTGCCGTTGTCGTCAACCGAATTTCCGGCAAGAGTTCAGATGACGGCTCCGATTCCAATTCAGGAAGCGATTCCGGCGAGCTGACTCAGGAAACGCCATAGAACGTCTGTACACTTCAAAGCATTCCAAAAAAGAACAACTTAAAATGTCAAAAGCAATATCTAATAATATTTCTGTTTAATATGTCGCAATGAAAATATTTCTAGCATTTTTATAAAAGTTTTTTAAAAATTATTGAAAGAAACCTTTTTTTATGTTATAATGTAAATTAACGAGAAGTATAAGCGTAAGTCTATACGTAAATAAATGTTCATTAAAAAGGTCGAACGTTTGAAAGCTTTTCGTAACTGACAGTTTGTTTTATAACTTTTTAAGATTATTCATAAACCGAGGTTTTCCATGAAGAGAAAAATCGATTTCACAACAGGATGGAACAATAACCTGATTAGTCGTTTGGCTGTTTTGGTTGTAACAGCGTTTGCGCTGTGCGCGGCGGTCGCGCAGGCAGAGATTGTCATGACGCTCAACAAGATTACAACCGAGAACGACGTTTATACAAACGTTCCCAACAAGAGCAGCGTCAAGTACGCCATTAACTATGGGTCAGTTGGAGTAGACGGTCCCATTGACGGCGTAACATTTGCCAACCAGCTTGGCAACGGCGGGGCGGGTTATTATACGGTTTATTCTTATACAGACGCAGAAGATAACAAGATTAATTACGGCTATAATACGCCGCAGGCGTCGTGGGACGCTCACAGCGCAACCGGGACGTCTACAGCAGGTCAAACGTATACAGGATCTGGCATTACGGAACTGGATAAACTTTTGTCGTCTATAATTTACAACAGCTCTGGACCTGCCAACTCGAACACTGTATTTACGTTCGGCAACCTGGAAGCCGGCAAAACGTATACCGCCCGAATTTTGACTCGCTCCTGGGCCGCAAATGACAATCGAATTCACACATTTTCCATTGACACCAACGCTGACGGCGCTGCGGAAGAGTTTTATTCCAATGTAACAGGAACGAATGTAACAGGACAGGCAGTCAGCGAAGATAATCCTTTCAGCTATGCTGGAGACAATAACTACGGCGGCGCGTATGCAG
>JAZRTH010000424.1:0-7008 GCA_045651945.1 Thermoguttaceae bacterium | reverse complement strand
TTTAATTGTCTTCCTAAGACCGCTTGGCCTCCGACTTAGTACGCAGACTCCTCGCAGAATACGCAGACGGGCTGGGAATGTGGCGACGACGCCAACTTCGTTGTCTACGCCACGATTCCCGCCCGATTTTTAAAATATTATAATTCTATCTGCAATCGGACATCGTGTCATAGCCCGGCAACATCGGGCGTAGATGACACATGTTCGATTGCTTCTGCGCTCTCTGCGAGGAGTCTGCGTACTCTGCGTTCAAAAAATTATATACTTTCTCAGCCAAAGATTGATCACACCTAGGCGAACCTTAATAACAGACAGTAGGAAATGGGCGGCAAAATTGCCGAATAGTCCTTAATTTTCCGGCTTCTTTTCGATTTTACCGAAGACAAGACGTCCTGCGCTGGTCTGTAAAACGCTCGTTACGGAAATCCGAACCAGCTTGCCGATTTCGGCGCGGCCGTTGTCAACCACAACCATCGTGCCGTCCGGCAGATAGCCGCATCCCTGCTGGGGTTCTTCGCCCGCTTTGACGAGCAATACTTCCAGCTGTTCGCCCGGCACAAAAACCTGTTTCAGAGCGTTGGCTAAATCATTCAAATTCAAAGACGGCGTCCCATGAACCTGAGCCACTTTCGACAGGTTGTAATCGCTCGTAACCAGTTTTCCCTCAAGCTGTTTGGTCAGAATTACCAATCGCGAATCCACCGGATGCTGAAGCAGTTCAGGGGAATCGGAATCCATTACCCTCAAATCGACTTTCGGGTCGTTTTGAAGCCGGTTAAGAATATCCAAACCACGGCGTCCGCGAGCGCGGCGAAGTTTGTCTGAACTTTCCGCAAAATTCTGTATCTCGGAAACAACGCTTCGCGGTATGACAAGAGGGCTGTCGAAAATACCCGTCTCTAAAATATCCACAATTCGACCGTCAATAACCGCTGACGTATCCAGAACGTACGGACGCGAACTGCGGACGTCTTTTTTGAACTCAACGTACGGAAGAATCATTCGGAAGTCGCCGCGAGTTTGCAACAGCAGACTTGTTGTTATGTAACACGTAATTACTGAAATGATCAGCTTGACAATCGGCTGTAACGCATATAAAAACGGGCTTTCTTTGAGCTTGTCCGTTGGAAACAACGGCGTCAGAGCCAGCGAAAGCATATACGAAATTATCAACCCGACAATCAGTCCGAAATAAACCGCCGTAATCGCGTCGATCTTTTTACGCGGAATCAAAATGTCAACCAGAATTACCAGCGCCGCGACAAACATCAAAGAAGCAAATACAAGCGGCGGCGTCCAGGCGGACTGTCCCATCAGCTCTGGCGAGTTGATTATCGTTACGCCCAGACCGCTCATCATGGCGACAAATAAAATACGAAGTATAATCAATATCATATTTAGACCTCTGTAACAAATATATAAATATTATAAATGTATGTTAATATATTATATTCAGCATAATACAACTTTGACTGTTTGTCAAGAGACTAAATGAAAAAAATGACATATTCTTTATTTACTTTTGCAATAAAAAACCGAAGACAATACATCCTATTGCCTTCGGTTTGCTGTTCTGTTTCAATGCGGAACTGAACTATTCAGCGTCAACAACCGGCTGCTGAGTCTGAACCTTGTTGCGTTCAAAAGCGCCGTCATTACGACCAACGAATTCCAGGATCGCACGTTCGCCAGCGTCTCCCAAACGCGGGGTAGCCAGCTTCAGGATACGAGTGTATCCACCAGGACGTTCGACATAGCGCGGAGCAATCTTGTCAAACAGAATGGAAACGGCAATCTTGTCGCGAAGAATGTCATAGGCGCGACGACGAGCGGCAACTACCGGAGCAATTGCAGCAACCCATTGAGCGTGCTTGTCGCTTTGACGCCAGGCTTTCCAACCGTCAGACTTGCGATCGCCAGTAAAATCGAGCGCGTCAGCCGCCTTCTGAGCTTCAATAACGCTCTTCGCCAGAGTAACGAGCTTTTCCACCATCGGACGAACTTCCTTCGCCTTCGGAAGAGTGGTAATGATTCGACCCTGAATTTTGGCGTCCGGTTTAACGGTGCGAATCTGTTTGCCGGTTTTGCCAACGTTGTAATTATACTTATCGTAATCTTCCGATGTCGCTTCAGTAAGAATTAAAGAAGTCGCAAGCATACGCTTTAAAGCGCGCTGATGATTCGGATTACGTCCAAGTTTTCGACCAAGATTTCGATGTCGCATTGTACTAGTGTTGTAAAAAAATGTTATTCTCATAAACCCGGCAAGAGCGACGCGCTGTTACCGGGAAAAATTCTCAACGATTCACATCGTGAAGAAACAAAATATTATTGGAAGGGATTGGCATAAGCCGGAGGCAAACGCATGCCAAGCTGCAAGCCCATTTCAGCCAACTTTTCACGAACTTCCTTCAAAGTGGTGTCGCCAAAATTGCGAACGTCCAACAAGGATTCTTCCGAACGCGAAACCAGTTCTCGAACCGTCATGATATGCTCGGCTTCAAGGCAATTTGTCGCGCGGACTGACAAATGCAAGTCAGCAATCGAACGCGACAACTTCAATTCAACTTCCGGAGGCAACCCGTCTGAACGAGCGTTTTTGACTTCCGAATGAATTTGCGAACCCAATTCCGCGTACTGAACAAACGGATTGAGGTGCTTGCGAAGAATCTTCGCCGATTCAACCAGCGCCATTTCCGGCGAGAGTGAACCGTCTGTCCAAATCTCAAATATGAGCTTGTCATAGTTGGTCTTCTGACCAACGCGAGTTTCTTCAATTGCGTAACGAACGCGAACAACAGGGCTAAAAGCGGCATCGACGGGAATGACGCCAATTTCCTGGTTTTGGGTTTTACGTTCCGCAACCGGAACATATCCGCGTCCCTTTTCAACGACCATTTCCATTACAAACGATACATCGCCGGTAAGCGTTGCAATGACATGATCCTTGTTGATGATTTCAACCATGTCGTCGGTGATAATGTCTGCGCCCGTAATAACGCCTTTATTGTGCTTCTCGATGCGAAGCGTTCGCGGCTGATCCGACATGGACTTTACAATTAACGATTTGACGTTAAGAACGATTTCTGTTACGTCTTCATAAACGCCAGAAATGGTCATGAATTCATGACTGACGCCCTGAATTTTAATTTGTGTAACAGCGCTGCCTTCCAGACTGGAAAGCATAATTCGGCGAAGGCTGTTGCCTATCGTAACGCCGAACCCATGTTCAAAAGGCTCCGCTACAAACTTTCCGTATGTAGATCCTTCGCTCTTTTCACATGATACCTGATTGGGCAGTTCCAAACCACGCCATCGAATTCGCATGGATATCTCCAGTTAAGTTAAAGCGCCTGTTTGTTATCAAATGAACCTGACGCTGAATTATTAGCGCTGATAAATTCAAATCCTTTGACGAATAAATACGAATCAAAGAACAGCCAGATTCATCACGAACTTTGTCGGCGCCAAATCAGACGCGACGGCGTTTCTTGGGACGGCACCCATTGTGCGGCAACGGGGTGGTGTCTTCAATCGATTTGACTACCAAACCGGCGGCCTGAAGAGCGGTAATTGCGCTTTCACGACCTCCTCCGGGTCCCTTAACCTTAACTTCAACTTCTTTCATACCGAACTTAATGGCTTTTTCAGCTGCCTGCTGAGCCGCCATCTGTCCGGCAAAAGGCGTGCTTTTACGGCTGCCTTTGAAACCATTGGTTCCAGCGGTCGCCCAACAAAGGATATCGCCTTTCATATCCGCAATACTGACATTCGTGTTGTTGAACGTCGCTTTGATGTACGCGATGCCCGCCGATACATTACGACGAACTTTACGCTTTTTTGCCTTTGCCACTTTATACTCCTGTTCAAATGCAATTCAGAATCAAAAATTCACCTGAAGGATTACTGCTGCGTTCACTGACGACCGCCCTGCCAAACTCGACAAAACAGCCCACGAAAACTTAGCGTAAGTCCTTGACGCCTTTCTTTCCGGCAACCGTCTTTTTCGGACCTTTACGCGTACGAGCGTTGGTCTTGGTGCGCTGACCGCGAACGGGCAGACCGCGACGATGACGAATACCGCGATAACAGGCAATTTCCTTCAGGCGCTGAATATCCTGAAGGCGCTGACGACGAAGGTGACCTTCCACCGTGTACTCATTGTCTAACAATGAGGCCAGCTTTTGAACTTGCTCTTCCGTTACTTCACGCATACGAACCTGAGGGTCAATACCAACTCGACGGCAAAGTTCGCGCGCAATTTGAGGACCTACTCCGTAAAGATACGTCAACGAAATTACCGCTGGACGATCATTCGGAATGTCAACACCTAAAATACGAGGCATAAAGCTCTCCTGAAAATATATTAAAATTAATGAATGTAAATCGCTTGTTCTCAGCTGGGCGCCGTTGCCGGCTCCAGGATTACAAACTAACCCTGACGCTGCTTATGACGCGGATTTTCACAAATTACGCGCACAACGCCTTTACGACGAACGATTTTGCATTTTTCACAAATGCGTTTAACACTGGCTCTAACTTTCATTGTATCACCTATTTTGCATATCTTTTGCAATTACAAGACGTTACGAAACATTTGAAACGCCCCGATTGTTGCTTTTTATATGTCTTTTCGTACTATAAAGCCCCAATTTACTCAAATTTTTTGGAGTTTGAATTATAACGATAAATTCAGATTACTCAAGGGGGGGAAGCGATTTTTTTGGAAAAACTTTAAAAATTTCTTGAAATTAGTCTTGACTTTTCCTAATTTTCCACTTCATTTTTAAAATTTGCATTCCAATATTCGTCATCTCCAGCTGTCAAAACCCATGGTCCGTCTTCAGTAATGGCGATTGTGTGCTCGTAATGAACGCAAAGTTTGTGGTCTTTGGTAACCAGAGTCCAACCGTCAGAAAGCTGACGGAGCTCAATCGTCCCAACGGTGATCATCGGCTCGACCGCAATTACCACGCCCGGTCGAATGGTAAAATCGTATCCGGGACACGGATAATTGGCAACCTGCGGCGGCTGGTGCATTTCATGACCAATGCCATGACCAACCATGTCTTCCACAACGTGGAAACCGCAGCTGTGGACGTAGTCCGCCATCTCTTTTGCAATGAGGTTCCAGCGGGTTTTGGTCGCCAGAAGCTCAATGGCAAGATTTAACGTGTTGTGACCGCAGTTCATCAGCTTTTTAACTTCCGGACCGACCGTTCCAACGGCGTGAGTCCAGGCGGAATCGCCGCACCAGCCGTTGATTTTGGCTCCGGTGTCACAGCTGAGAATGTCGCCTTCGATCAGTTTGCGATCGTTAGGAATTCCATGAACGAGTTCCGCATTAACCGACATACACGTCACAGACGGATACGGCTTTTGACGCCGTGACAATTGAACGCCTTTGAAGCATCCAACCGCCTTGTTGGCATCAAAATATTTTTCAACTTCGGAATCGATTTCTCTTGTTGTCACACCGGGTTTAACCATGCGTTCAACAATTCGATGCGCGTTATAAACAAGCAATCCTGCCTGACGCATTTCACGAATCTCGCGACGAGAAAGCAATTCCTGCCGAAAACTTTGCATGACTATTTATTAACCTTTTCCATCTGTTCGACAACGCGATCAAAGATCTCGTCAATCGTTCCCAAACCGTTAACGCTCTTTAACAGACCAGTCTTGCCGTAGTATTCCAGCAGCGGAGCGGTCTGATTTCGATAAGCTACCAGACGGTTGCGAATCGTGTCAGGATTGTCGTCTGCGCGGCCGCGGCCAGCCAAACGCGTAAACAATTCTTCTTCCGGAACCTGGAGTTCCAAGACGATGTCAAGCGGAGTTCCTTTTTTGGCAAGCATTTCATCCAACGCTTCCGCCTGAGCAATCGTGCGGGGGAAACCGTCGAGAAGATATCCGCCGTCACAGTCGCTCTGTCCCAGACGTTCTTCGATAATCGAAACAATAATTTCATCCGGAACCAACGCGCCGGAAGACATGTACTCGTCTGCCTTGAGTCCAACGGGAGTTTTGGCGTCGCGCGCTGCGCGAAGCATGTCTCCGGTGGAAAGATGAGCCATGTTGTACTTCTTAATCAGACGTTCAGCCTGCGTGCCCTTGCCCGCTCCCGGAGGGCCAATGAAAACCATTCTCATTAGTGCAATCCTTCTGTGAGGTTAATGGTGAGGAATTGTTTACTAAAAACTCGTTATTCATAAACGACGCATGGCGCATGTCGTTTTTATTTCAAGAGAAAAATCGAACCAGGCGATTTTTTGAATTCAAATCAACGCCGCAATTGAAACGGCGTTGATTGAACTGTCAGATTTGTTTACACTTTTATTTCTGAAGAAGACCCGTGTAATTTCTCATTACAAGATGCGAATCAATCTTCTGGACGAGGTCAAACGCAACGCTGACGGCAATAAGCAAACCAGTGCCGCCAAAGAAGCTGGATACGTCGTAACCAACGCCCATTTCACTCGAAATTACGGTCGGCAAAATAGCGACAACTGCAAGGAATGCCGCGCCAACATACGTAATTCGAACCATAACTTTTTCCAAATAATGCGCCGTTCGTTTGCCAGGACGATGTCCAGGAATGAACGTACCGTAGTTTTTGAGGTTGTCCGCCATGTCTTGCGGATTGAATGTAATAGCAGTCCAGAAATAGCAGAAGAAGTAAATCAACGCAATGTACATCAAATTGTATGACAATGAACTGCCGCGGTTGAAGCATTCAGCTCCAACGTTAGAGAACCAGCCCCAGAATCCGTCCCAATGATAAGATTGCAGCCAACGGAAAAGCAGCTGCGGGAACATCAGCAATGAACTGGCGAAAATGATCGGCATAACGCCCGCCTGATTGACTCGAAGCGGAAGATACTGACGGTTGCCGCCAAACTGACGACGACCGCGAACGTGTTTCGCCGTTTGAGTTGGAATTCGACGCTGACCAAGCGTGACAAATACAACGCCTGCAACAACGGCTACAAACATGAATCCAAGAAC
>JAZRTH010000423.1:0-8143 GCA_045651945.1 Thermoguttaceae bacterium | reverse complement strand
GTTGTCAACGGTCAAATTTCCGATGGCGATTTGGGTTGAGTCAGTCGTTTCTCCGATAACCAGCGAACCGCCGTTCAAGGTTACGTTAGACGCAATCGACGGCGCAGCGTCAATAAACGAGGCCCCTGCGGCAACTGTTACATCTGTGGCGAGGCTGCCTGTGCTGGCTAACGCCAACGCGCCGGCAGAGATAGTTGTCGGTCCGGTGAATTCGTTAACCTTGGTCAGTCTCAAAGTACCTGCGCCGGTCTTGGTCAACGAGTTGTTTGCAACAAAGGCTTCACTCTTATCGCCCAATTTAACGTTGACAACGAGGTCGGCGGCGGAACTCCTGGTAATGTCGTCAACATTTAATACCGCGCTGTCGAGAACGAAAATAACGCCGTCAGCCCCGTTGAAGTTAACCGGGCTTTCTGGGGTTGAACCGTCGCCGGCAAAGGAAACCTTGTTTGTTCCCATCAGCCAGAACGAACGATAAATGTCTCGGTTGTTGTTACCGTAAACTTCTGCGCCGTTTTGGAACGTTGCGTTATACAGCGGGTTGTTGTTCGTACCGGTCAGCTTGCCGCCGTTAATAATATATCTAAGGCTATTGTCGTTAAAGTAGGAAATATTGCAGCCGCCGAGGACGTCGTTCGTTCCCAATACCAGTTCAGCGCCGGGATTGATGGTAACCGTTCTGCCTCCGTTTTTGGAAAACGCGCCTAAAGCCGTTGTTGTGTAACTTGAATGAGCCGCAGTAGCTGTAACAGTACCGCCGTTGATAACAACGTTCCCGGTAAAGTTACTGCCGTTATTGGCAAACGTCTGCTTGCCTTCGCCGTTTGAATTGATAATCATTTCAACATTGCCGGTTGTCTTGCCCTGGAAGGTCAAGTCCTTGCCGGTAATATCCAACGTCAACGTTGACAAAGTATTTGTATTGTTGAAAATCTCTCCTTTGAGGGTTGTTCCGCTCGTGTTGCTGGACAGACCTTTGAAAACCTGAGAATAGCCGTTCATATCCAGCTGACCGTAAATGTAGCCAGATCCGGCGTTGGCTCCAAAGGGTTGAGGCGCCGCCAAGCGCATCTTACCCATTGAAGTGGCGCTGTCCCAGTTCATCTGGACGTCGCCGGTAAAGGTTCCGTCGCACGACGTTCCCATAATAACCCAGCCGGAATCGGAAAGAACTGTAAGTTTTCCGGAACCGGTTAAAGCGCCTGTATAGGTTGAGTCTTTGCTCCAGCCAGACTTCAATGACGAATTTGAAAGAACTTTCAGGTCGTTTGGAACGGTAATGAAGTTGTCATGGTTTTGAATCATGCCGCCGTTTAGCTGAATCGGCTGTGAACCGATATACGGAGTAGCGCTGACAGACGTCGTTCCTGCAACGCCAATTCTCATGTTGCCATTAACAAGCAGAGAACCCGTATACTCGCTGCCGTCGCCGGCGAATCGGAGATGTCCGGAATCGCTTCCGACGGTCAGGGATTTATCGCCTTTTAACTTGCCGGTTAACGTTATTGACTTGCTCCAGCCGCCGTGAATATCGCCGCCGTCTTTGGTAACGGTGATATCAGCGGCTAGAGTGGCGTTGTTGTCATTGTTGACAATCATACCGCCGTTAAAGGTAATTCCATTTGTGAAATTAAAAGAATTGCCAACGCGCTTATATCCGCCGTCGATAGTCAACGTACCGTTTCCTGTCCAGGAACCGGTGCAAAGAACGTAGGAGGACGAGTCGTCGAGACGAACGTTTCCGTCAATGCGAATCGCTCCGCCTTCGGTCGATATCTTTGAGAGCGGTTTGATAGCCATCGTTTCTCCCGGAACGCCAAAAACGAGCGTACCGCTTTTGGATTGAATCGTTACTTTGGAAAGATTGCCGTTGAGAACCTGCGTTCCCGCGCCGATATAATCAACCGCTTTTTCATTGAGGGTAATTGACCCGTTATAGACAAAGGTCTTGTCGGCTGTTACGCCATTGCCGATGACAATGCCTTTGCAGTTGGTCTTGCCGGAATCGTTAACAATCTGCGCGCCGGCTTCGCCCGTTAAACCGCCGACTTTCATCTGAGCGCCGTCCCACAAATCGACTTTGCCGGTTGCTCCAATGTGAAGCGTCGCCTGGTTGTTGTCCCAGTTTTGGCTTTGATAACTGCCGTTGATAAACATGCCGCTCTTAACGTCAATCACAGAGTTGGAATCCAAAGCGAATGTAACGCCGGAAGCGCCTGTGCCGGCAACGGCGGAAATGGTTCCTCCGCCGTCAATGAGAATCGTTGCGCCCGTTCCGTTGATAACAACGTCTTGCCCGGCAACTCCAGAGGAAATGCCGTTGTCAATGTTATGCGTTGTAGCGGCGGTCGTGTTGTAAAATTCGAGCGTTCCGCCGTTGATATTAAACGTCAAAGGGCTTGTATTGTGCGGAACGGTGTTGTTATACAGCATCGTTGCGCCTGCGCCAACGTTGATCGTTGTAGACCCCAGCGTACCCGCGCCGGTCAGTTCCAGCGTTCCGCCAGAGACGGTTGTGTCGCCAGTAAAGCCGCTGTTGGCTGTCGTGATCGTTAACTTGCCAGCGTCTGTCTTTTCTAACGGGGCGGATCCAGATAAGCCGCCGGAGAGCGTGAGATTGTAATTCGCGCCGACCTGAATTTTACCGCCGTTAGCGGTCATTTCAACCGGGTTGGATTGCGTTACAGAGTAGTTGCTGCCGGAATTCAGTATGGCGCCCTCCTTGGTCGTTCCGTCAATCGTCCACTGGAGACCAATATCAGTGGAATCAGCGTTATACCATGTGTTTCCCGGTTCTGGTCCAGGTCCTGGTCCCGGTCCCGGATCGTCGCTGCCTTCTACAGCCCAAAGCAAAAGGTCCTCATTTGTCGCTGTGAGCGTCCATCTGTTTGACAGCGTACCGTTCACAGTAACTTTAACGCTGTTATTATCGAAGCTTATGTAATCTTCAATAGAGCCCTTAATAAGGGAAAAACCGTCTCCGGAAGTATTAATAACGTTCCACCAATCTTCTGCGCTGCTGTCATGGAACGACAGATCAATATACCCGGAATCAAAGACGGCAGTAGAAACATGAAGCCAGTCAGCGTCGTAGATGTCGGAGCTGTCGCCAAAATCGAAACAGACAGTTCCGCCATTAAGAGTCAGATTTTTTATCGTCATTTCTTTAGACGCTGACGTATCGCCAACGGCAAACTTTCCGCCATTCAAGACGACGTCAGTATAGGTCATATCCACTCCCGCCTGGAACGTTCCTCCAGTTGAAACTGTAACCTGGGACGACGACAGACTGGCGCCAGCTGGCACAAGGAGCGTTCCTTTGGAAATCGTTGTTTCGCCTTGATACGAATTGTAGCCGGACAGCGTCAGAGTTCCAGTTCCGGTTTTTGCAACAGAACCATAGCCGTAAATATTGTTACTAATTGTCTGGTCTGAATTGTGAGCAAATTCCAATGTTGCGTTATCGGTTACTGTAACAGAGCCAGATCCCAGCGTACCAGATTCGGTCAGTTTAACGGTTCCTTCGGTAATCGTTGTTCCGCCGCCATACGTATTGGCTTTGGTCATCGTCAGCGTTCCAGCGCCTGTCTTGGTAATGGCTCCAGAGCCGGAAACGACGCCGGAAAGAGTCAGATTCTTTCCTGAGCCGATTTCAATCGAGCCGTCTGAGTTAAATATTACCGGATTGGCAAACGTTGCCGTCGAGGCGCCGTCGGTAAAGATAACGCCCTTTTTCACTGAGCCGTCAATAGTCCAATTGCTGGCGGAAATGTCTGACGTGTTTGCATAATAATACGGTTCCTGTGCAACCTGATAAAATGCAATTTCTGTAAACCCAACGCGGTCGCCGCCGGTAAAACCGGAGTAAAAATTGTATCCATTATCCAGAGCCGTCAGAACAGCTTTTTGAAACGCGTAAGTATCTCCGAAGGAGAAAGTTGCGTAGCTGGATTTATTTATATATTCATCAATTAAATACTCGTCTGCATAAACCAGATTGCCGGCGCTGTCATAAAGTTCCAAAGTAAAATCTGACATCAGATTCCCTTTATTGCCGTATCCCCAAACAGAGAAGCTGTCGTATGCCGCCTGTTCTGACATTGTGAACTCAATAACAGGCGTATATCCAACTGTATAATAATCAGGAATAACGTTACTTCCAACTTTTGTATCAATCGTATACCATTCAGATCCTCCGGAGCTTCCTGTTCCGTCAAACAAATATGTCAAAGCGCGAGCAGAGGCTCTTTCCGACGCAGGAGTAAGAAATTGCGCTGATGTTGGACGAACAATAGTAGAGTCAGAGCTCATTGGAGCGTTATAAATTACAGGCGTAGTCGGGGTGTCAAGGTTAGTTGGAACAAAGAAAGACACTTCAGACAAACCAACCCGGTCTCCGGCGCCGCCAGCTTCTTCGATGAAATTGCTTGTAAGAGTCATTTCAATTTTCGACACGTTTTCAACGGCTGGGAACGTAAATTCATCTCGGACGGCGGTCGATGAATGCGTCATGGTTAAGCTGTATCGGGACGGATTGGAAACTGAAATCTGGGTTCCGCTGGCGTCATAGAAAGTCAAATTAAAGTCTTTAAGAGAGTTGCCGGCAACGTTATAGCCATTTACTCCAATACCTGTAATCGTTTGAGGCGTGCTATAATTAAAAGTTAATACTGGGTCTGGATTACCCACTTCGGGATTATAATAACCGCCGCTGGTCGAAGTGTTGGTAACCCATTGTGAAGAAGCGCTGCTGTCATACAGGTTGCTGACCGGCCAGTTTTTATAGGCTGCAACGTTGGCTGAACTGGAAGTTGGCTTTCCATCAGAGACGACGTCAAACATGAGGTTCCCAACGCCATAACGATCGCCGCCGTGATTTTCTGTCATTGTAATCTTGACAAATCTCGCATCCGTTGGAGTTGTGAGAGACAAGGTCGTAAGACTTTTAGGAATATCTGTAAACGTTTGAGTATAGACAGGCGTTGCGTTGATCGCGGGAGAATCATAGAATTCCACCGTCATCGCCTTGACGTTATTGCCACCCGCGCTATATGGAGCGATGCGAAGAGCATTAATTGTTCGAACCGTTCCCAAATCGCAAAGCATAATTGGAATCGTTTCGACCGTATTATTATAGGGAGAACTATTTGCCTGCGTAACCCATTGACCTGTTTGGGAATCGTCGTTCGTGCTGAAATAATAATTGCTGTATGCATCATTGCTCGTACGATAATTATATGTACCAGCCGCATTCAATGCGTTAACGCGAACAGCGTATATCAAATCCGCCTGAGCTGAATGTGACATAAAGAACGCCAGCAAAAGGAACGCAATTCCGCCGAGCGTTAAAATGCTTGAGAACGAAAAACGGTCTTGGGATTTGGACATATTTTTTACTCCGTATATGGGTAAAAGGATAAGTATTAATGGTTTTTTACAATATATATTATACTACAGATTTTATAATTTTAAAGAACTGAACAAAAATTTTTTTAGAAAAATTTTAAGAAAATGGTAAAATAGGTAAATTTTGGAGAGTGTATGGAGTGCGACGCCTTGGCGCCGGCGGCGAGGCGCCGCTCCCAATCCGCGCTGCCGCGCGGGACGTATTGAAACTGCTCCCGTTGGTCGCTTTGCGATACGGAGGGTCGACGTCCTCGTCGACCGCAGGCGTTCTCGCCTGCCAATGGAACAAAGCCCCGCCGTTCCACTTTGACGCAGCCATCAACCTTTCCGGGTTGCGGACGAAGTCCACAAAAGAAAAAGCGGGAGTTTTCTCCCGCTTTAGGTTATAACGTTCGCTTCGCTCACGCCCACGGGTTAACACCCGTGGCTCGCCTAAATCAATCGTCAGAATCTTCTTCAATTGGCGTCGTGGGAACGTCTGGACCGCCTTCGTCCGACGAGGATTCTTCCTTGTTTTTGAACTCGTCGGGCAGGGGGTACGCTTCCGGAAACGCCGATTTTATATCGGTTTTGAACAGGCGCATAATCTCTTTTACCGCGGGTCGAGCGGCGATCTCGCCGATAAACTTGCTCTGAGCGCGGCGGCGTTCTTCCTGCGTCGGGCCGGGGTTGGCGTTGGGAAGCTGTTTGAGTTCAATGACAACGTTCTGCCCGAAATGGCGGTTGACCGCGTTTTGCAGCTTGGTGAAATTCTCCGGATTGTCCCAGTTCCGGTATCCGAAAGAGTGTTCCCAGTCGTAGGCGATTTCAATCGCGTTGGGACCAACCAGCTTTACGGAACAGTACGACCGGGCGTTGTCCAGCGCCAGCCCTTCGAGATAGGACTCGAGAATGGCGTCGAGTTCCTCTTTTAAATTCTCGGGGTTGATAGTTGAGGCAGTAGTCGGTTGCGGCGCCGCGTCAGGTTCGCCTGACGGCGAATGCGTAATTCCGCTCACGTTGTTCGCTTCATTACCGCCTTTCATTGGTTGCGTGTTCCCAGCTTTAGGTTCGCCTGACGGCGAATGCGTAATTCCGCTCACGTTGTTCGCTTCATTACCGCCTTTCATTTCTTCCCTATTCCCTAAGTGCAACGGGGTTTCCCTGACCGGGGGAACGAACGTAGAATTGGAGGCGTTTTTCTGGGCGAAGACCCCGTTCAGTCCGCCGCCCAGAGCGCGGTTGGGGTCAACGAAAGGGCGGTTCTGCGGGGGCTGTTGAGGCTGCTGCGGCGCGGGACGCTGCCATTGCGAGCCGTTTAGCTCCTGCGGAATGTTGGCGTCGGCAAACCCGGACGGGATTCTCAGCGTTCTGCTGGGCGCCTGTCCCATCCGTTGAACGTTGGGAGCGCCCTGCGGCGCGTTGAGCTGCTGGCGATTTACAGACCCCTGCTGAACCGGCGGGGCGATGGCGCCGCTTTCGAGTCTATGAATCATAACCGAGATGGAGTCCAAGTCGGCAAGATGAGCGATTCTGGTCAGAGCGAGTTCTGCGAGAATTCTGCCCAGCGTCGTAAAGCGCATTCTGTCAAGCGTATGGTCGAGAATTTGCAAAGCCGCCAGGACGGTTTGAATTCCCATCGACTTTCCGGCTTCTCTGAGCAGTCCCTCATTGTTGGGCGACGTGTACAGGAACTGGTTTTTCGTTCCGCCGGACAGGATCAGCATCAGGTCGCGAAAATATCCGCAAAGCTGTTCCAGAAAGATGGCGGGATCGCGCCCCTGACTCATCGCAGTATCAAACGCAGTAAGAACTTCCAGAGCGTTCTTTTGCGACAGATTGTAGATGATTTTGAGCGTAAAATCTTCGTCCGCCGTGCCTAAAACGCTGTGGACGTCCGCAACGGTGATGTGTTCCGGGGCGAACGCGAGAAGCTGTTCCAGCAGCGACTGCCCGTCTCTCATGGAGCCGGCGGCGCGGCGAGCCAGCATTTCCACCGCGTCTTCTTCCGCCGTTGCGCCTTCCTTGATGATAATGGTCTTTAGACGCTGAGCGATCTGGTCGGTTCGGATTCCGGCAAAGTCAAACCGCTGACAGCGGGACAGAATCGTAATCGGGATTTTGGTCGGTTCGGTCGTACAGAAAATAAACTTGACGTGTGCCGGCGGCTCCTCAAGAGTTTTGTGCAGGGCGTAAAACGCCTCGCGGGTGAGCATGTGGACTTCGTCAATGATGTAGATTTTGAACCGGCTTCGGGTGGGGCGGACGTTCGCTCCCTGACGCAGAGCGCGGATTTCGTCGATGCCGCGGTTGGACGCGCCGTCGATTTCCAGAACGTCCGGGTCGTCGCCCGCTGCAATCGCCCGGCAGGACTCGCACTCGCCGCACGGTTCGGTCGTCGGTCCGTTGATGCAGTTGAGCGCCTTGGCAAGAATTCGAGCGGTAGACGTCTTCCCAACGCCGCGCGCCCCGGTAAACAGATAGGCGTGCCCGATGCGACCGCTGGAAATGGCGTTCGTCAGCGCCGTTTCGACGTGTTCCTGACCGATAACGTCGGTAAAAGTTTGCGGACGGTATCGCCGCGCAACGACCATATAATCTGTAGACGCGTCTGGCATGGGAGAGTGCTTAGTGTTTAGTGCTTAGTGCTTAGGACGCAAAGCGCTCATCGCTTTGCATTTTCAAAAAAGGTTCATCCGACAAGTTGGTACTTGAGCTAAAAAACAGGTGTTTTTTCGTCACAAAGTATTTTTAAACA
>JAZRTH010000422.1:0-3676 GCA_045651945.1 Thermoguttaceae bacterium | reverse complement strand
TTTCACCGTTGATTGTTGTTACGCCGTTTTTGAGATTGGCGTTCGTCCAGCTTGAGGTGTACAGCTGCGTCTCCGTTCCGCGATGGAAGTTATAGGAGCTGGTATCGCCAAAGAGGAAGCTGTATCCATTATAGGCCGTGTTGCCGTAATCTGCCATAACAGCAAAGAACGTTTGTCCGGAAATGCTGGCACCCAGATTGTAGTACGCGCTTCCGTCGGACGGGAACGTTACAACGTTCAAGCCGTTCTTCAAGCCCTGAGTTACCGTGGCTTTATTGGTAGTGGCAGAGGACAGGCTGTTGGCGCTGTTCGCCAGGTTCGTCCACGATGTAACTTTGCCGTTTGCGTCGACAGTGATGCTGCTTGCGTCTGACGCGTCCAGATGGAGAGCCAAGCCGCCATAATTCGGCAAAGTCGCCGTCGCAGCTTTGAACCCGTTAAAGGACATCGTGCCGCCGTTGAGGGTAATGGTCGCCTGCGAGGCAACGTTGTCGCCGCTGATCTGGGCGTTCCCACCGGAGAAGTTAAACTGAGCGTCTGTATCCTGCTGGAAGGATTCCGTTACAGTAATCGGCTTAGCAGACGAAACTTTAACGGACGTGTCGCGAGTTGCCGCGAAATTGGCGGCGGAAACCGTTGCGTTGGACAGATCCAGCGCTCGGACGCCTTCTGCTTTGAGAACGTTTACGCCGGAGATTGTACCGGCATACGTCGTCGCCGCCGAGTTGGTCAAAGTCAAATTGCTCTCGCCGTCAAATACAATGTCGCCGGAACCTGACAGGTTGGTTAGCGTCTGGTTGGCGGTTCCCATAATCGTTCCGTTGTTGACAACGTACTTGGAATGAGCCATCGCGTCTTCCGCGCTCAAAAGGACGGAGCCCTGCGAAATGGTAAACTTGCCGGTGAAGATGTTCTTCGCCGCCAGTTCCAGGCATCCGGCGCCAGTCTTTTCAATCGGACCGGTCGTTCTGGTTCCGTTGGAGTTGGTAACCGTGTCTTCGATGATGCAGGAAATGACGAGGTCAGGAAGATTGTCTTGTCCGCCAGAGGGGCTTGTAATGTCTTGAACGTTAAGCGTAGCGCATCCAGAGGCGACGTAGTCGGATCTCTCGCCGAACGCAATCACCGCGTTTGGCTTGGTCATATCGGCGGCAAACGTAACAGGATCCGCAGCGGAATCGTCGTCGTTGCGAACGACGTTGACTTTGTACAGTTTGAAACCCTTCCAGGTCGCGTTGCCGTCTCTAACGTACAGTTCCGCGCCGTCTTTGAACGTAGCGTTTTGAAGGTAGTTATAAACCGCGCCTTCGTTGGAAATCTTGCCGCCGTCAACGACAAAACTGGTCGGGCAGTTGTTGTGAGCGTTGGCAAACGTATCCTGTTTGGTAAAGATTAATTCCGAGCCTTCATTTACAATCACCTTTCCGGTAAAGGAACCGTTGCCGGAAGAGAATAATCTCATAACGCCTCCGCCGTTAATTTCAAGATTGCCGGCTCCGGAAAGCGCTCCGAGAATTCGCATGTCGCTCGAAGAATTCAAAGATAACGGTCCTCCAAGCGTAACGGTTTTGAAACTGATGTTTTGATCCGAATTAATTGTCAGCTTGCCCGACCCGGACGTGGTAATATTACCGCTGTCGAAAACGATTCTGTGATTGTCGATGCTGACGTCTGAACTGGACTCAATCGCCAGCGTACCGCCGCCCAGGACCAGCGTTCGGTTGACGCCGTTGATCTGTTGGGCGGTTGCCGTGAGAGTTGCCGCGGTTGTCGTACCGCCGACGTAAATTCCCAACGGGGTTTTAGGCGCGTCGCTGAGGTTGGCAGATGAATTACTCAGCCACGTCGTTTTTGCCGGATCGCTTTCCGCCATGCTGCTGACATAAGCGTGTCCCGTCGCCAGCTGTCCCTGATAATAGGCTTGCTCGCCCGCATCCAAAGCGCGATTGAATACCATGACGTCGCCGCTGGTTCCGGTAATAACCGTGGTTCCTGTTACAGTCGCCGGCTTGACAACGCCGCTGACAATGTCAACATTATTCCCGGACTTCCACAAATTGGTCAGACCGTTATACCGGGAAGAGGAGATGTTGATAATATCCGTATGCGCCATCGCGTCGTTATAAAGCGATGCGTTATCAATCGTACCATAGAGCGTTTCTGAATTGACCGTGTTGCCTACGGTAAAATTCCTGTTTTCCTCGCTGCGCCCTGATGTGGATAAACTTCCAATCAGCTGTCCATTGAGGTATAAATTATGGACAGTTCCAACGCCAGTAGTTACAACATGATTTTCAAACCCGTTAATAACTTCCGGATAGCCTCCAACCGACAAATCGCGACCCCACCAGTAGCTCTTCAGACCGCTGCCGTCCGTTCTGAAACTGTTGCATTTACCGTTAGTCCCGCTTATCCCCCACGACATAATACCAACAGCGCCGCTTGTGGTCGTTGTCAGAAACGCCGACATCGTATAGTCTGCCGTTCCTGTTGGAAGCGTAACGCTCACGGAGCGATTTGTCCCTGTCGCCTCTGCATAACCGCCGCTTGCTGTCAGCTTACCGTCGACGATGGTTGCGTTAACCAGATTGAGCCGCTCTGAATGAACGGAGTCCGTAACGTACGTTGCATCGCTTCCTTCGTCAAAATTCCAGAAAAGAAGCATTTCCGCCTTCGCCGACGAGGTCAGCGCCGCCAAAGACGCAATGGCGATTAACGTCAAAAGAAATAACTTGCCGCGGTTTGAAAATTGAACGTTCATTTTGGTTGAAACAATATAAACTATGTGGAAACAAAACTCTGTTGGTCGGGATGGTATATATACTTCTCCCGGTAGACGCTTAAACAGGTAAACGACTATATACTTTATAATATAATCTGCTTTTCAGCTTTTGTCAACATTTTAGAAAAAAATCTCGAAAAAGATAAAAAAGAAGCGTTAAGATACACGATATAGGAGAACTAGAGAATATAAAAGCCGTAATTCCCGCCTCTTTCCGCCTCGTCTATAATTCTTCAACGGTAATTCAACTGCGCCGACCTGTCGGCTGATTTCAATAATTACAAACCAAGGAGCTATACATCATCATGAGCGTAATCACACAAACTGAACCGAACGACAATTACGTTGAAGTCCGACTCTCGGAACGCATTTCAACTAAAGACTACGAGAACTTTCTGCCGGTCATCGACAAGGAAATCGCCCGCTGCGGACGCATCTGTCTGCTGGTAATCATGGAAAACGTCGACGGCTGGGACGTTGCAACCGGTTGGGAAGAGACGAAATTCATGTTCAGCCGCTTCTCCAAAATCGACCGCGTTGGCATCGTCGGCGCGTCCGAACTCCAGAAATGGATGGCGTTTTTCGCCAAGCCGTTTACCATGGCGGAAGTAAAGTATTTTACTCATGAAGAGGAAGCGGAGGCGAGAAAATGGGTCTCCGAAGCCGCTACAAAGTACGCCTGGAACGCCGAAAAGAAAGAAGACGAGAAAGAAGAAGGAGAAAAGCCGGAAGAGCCGAGCGCCGACCATGAAATCGTCGAAGTCGAGGAAAAGGACGAGGAAGTCGTGGAAGTTTGAGCTATTCGGAATCCCGAACAAAGACGCTCTTGCGCCCTCTTTACAATTATTCGCATGGGTCTATAATAGAAATTAGCTCCTAGCCGCTAGCTTCTAG
>JAZRTH010000421.1:0-1055 GCA_045651945.1 Thermoguttaceae bacterium | reverse complement strand
CAACGGCGCGCTGTTCATGGTGAAAAACGACTGGGTTCTGCAAGGCCCCAAAATCTACTCCGCCCAGTGCGCTTCCTGCCACAATTTGACGGACGCCGAAGGCAAGGGCGTTGTCTGCCAGACGCCGTCCGCGCCGAATCTGTACAAGTACGGTACCCGCGACTGGATTGCCGGCTGGCTGGACTCGAAAACCATTAAGTCAGACGCCTATTTCGGCAAGACGAAGTTCGCTAACGGAACGATGGTTAAAGAGATCGTCAAAATGGAAGACGAAATCAACGAATTGCTGAAGAGCGACGACGACACTGATAAAGAAGACGGTCAGGACATGGTCAAGGCGAAGAACCTGATTATTGACGTCTTGACGGCGGAAGCGAACCTGACGGCGCCGCGCAAGGTCGTCAACGGCGTTCCGGAAGGAGTTCCAGAAGGCTTTAAAGAAGCGTTCGATACGCTTTCCTGCGCCAACTGCCATCAGTTCTACGGCATGTTCAAGCCAAAGACCGCGGCGGTTGACCTGACCGGCTACGCCTCGTTCGCCTGGACGAAAGACCTGACCGCCAACGTCGGCGACGCCAAATTCTATGGCGCGGAAAACGACCGCATGCCCTGCTACGGACCGGAAGGCGTTCTGACCGCGAAGGAAATCGAGATGGTTTCCAAGTGGCTCAAAGAAACGAGCAAATAGCGAACGCTCAATGCGTTTGTGAGTTAGGAGTTAGGAGTGAGGAGTGAGGAGCGATAAGATCGCTTTGCGCTCCTCATTTTTTTGACTTTGCTTATTATGCAAAATAATCTTGATAAAATAGCTTCTTTTCTAATTTTTTTAAAAATTTATCGTCGGACTCTATCTAATCGAGAATTTTAGTGTATAATAAATAATAAGGTATAGTATATTATTATGCGTTGGAGTATTTCGACGCGATGATTGATATATAATCACGTTCCCAATTTTACCCGTCAGGAGTAAAAATATGAGCTTCCATAATTTGTTTACCCGCAGCAGTTTTTCTCTGGTTGCGGTTTTGGCGCTGATTGCGTCGATGTGCAGTTTT
>JAZRTH010000420.1:0-1410 GCA_045651945.1 Thermoguttaceae bacterium | reverse complement strand
CAGATTAAAGCGCTGTTCCGTTACACTCAAGGCGCACAGATACAGGTTTTCCCGCGCGGTCTGATAATCTCGGGAATGTTTCAGAGCCAGTTCAACCGCTTTGACTCGGTCAATAACAACAACCCCGTTTTCCGATTCCATATAGTTAAGCCAATTGCGGGAATCGGTTGCCATTTCGTATCCGTATTTATTCCAACCTTTCCAGCCGCGATAGCCGTTGACGCATCTCATATATTCATGAGAAGCCGGATCGTCCATCGGCTGGCAGGGCGTTTCCTGGTAATAATCCATATACAGACGGGAATCAGGATCGGGAAGAAATCGATAGTCCGTAATAAGCCAGCGGCAGTCCTGGCTGGCGTTATTGATAATGCATAACGCGTCTCGGTCTGCGCTGACAATATACTTTCGCGGCGTACAGCCTGCTATAGCTGTTATCAACACAGCGATAGCTGCAATTATTAAACCGCATTTCCATATTGACTGTTTATTATCCGTTTCCATTTTTTAGTAAACTGGCTGTGAGGCGGCAAAGCGATGCAAGCTTTATAATATATCTCTTGCACCCTTTTCGCTCTCTCAATAGATATTTCCGTTTCCAAACGCTAAGAGCGCTTATAGATAGTTTCGTCCGTCAAAATGTTAAACTTTAACGATTGTAACGATTGTAGCAGGAAATTTGACAAGAAATTGTAATTAAAAGTTGCGAAAGATAATTAAATTGAGAGGACTATCTGGGGAGCGGACATTGTCCGCGAAAATCTAAGGCTGTTTTTTAGGCGGGTAATACCCGCCCCCCGTAAATATAACAGCTCCTCACTCCTCATTCCTCATTCCTAACTTCATCTTCGCCTGTTCCAGATTGTCTCTCATCCGTTTGGAGTTCGGGTTGAGTTCAACGGCTTTTTCCAGATACTGAATGGCTTCTTTAAGGCGAGAGTTGTCTTCCGCGACGAGCAGCCCGAGCGAATACCACGCCTGGGCGTCGTTGGGATGCGTTTGAGTAAGCGTTTTAAACTCTTTCTCCGCCTCGGCTTTTTTCCCTTGACGATACAAAACCATCGCCAGATTGTTGCGTCCGGGGTAGAACGTCTTGTCGAGTTCCAGGGACTGGCGGTATCGGTTGCCGGCGTCTGCTTCGTCAGCTACATCATCGCCGGCTTCCTGCCCAATGTCATCATCGCTCTGCCCATCGCCATCATTCTGATGGTCGGCACGCTGCTGTTCATCGGCAAGAAGAACGGCTCTCTCGGTAAGAAGGTTAAGGTCTGATCTCTCACCTAAAATTCAGACGATACTTATCCTATACAGACCCGGCAGCAGTTGCTGCCGTGTCTGTACTTTTTGCCATTCTCTCTTTACATTTCCCCCTCTATGCTATCATTTTCTTTGGTCTGGCTGATCGTACTG
>JAZRTH010000419.1:0-2207 GCA_045651945.1 Thermoguttaceae bacterium | reverse complement strand
TCCGTAAAATCCGTGAACGGGCTGACCTGCTCATACCTAATGAGCTACCGCTTACGGCAATTCTATTACCGAAATTATCGGACGGTGATCAGATGCGACCGGTTCGTCTAAAACCTGGGCGTCGATAACCTTGACGGGCTTTTTGTCCGGGACGCTGACGAGGACGTAGTCAATGCGGATTTTCGGGTTGTTCGCCGGGAATGTGAACGCTTTCGGTCCGACGTCCTGCCAGGTTTTGAAGAACTCTTTCATAACGGCAGAGTCCGGCATGGCGTTGAAGTCGCCGACGAGAATAACCGGCTTGGAGTATTTGTCGCGCTCGGCGTTGATAATCGTGACGGATTCCGCCCGGCTTGCTGGCGTGAGCGATAAATGCGTTACGAAAAAGACGTATTTCTCGAACTCGAGAATGTGAATCGCGCGGCGTTCTTCTTCGCCCGGCAGGGGAACGGTTCGGACGCTGAGCGGCTTCTGTTTGGTCAGCGAGCCGATGCCGTACTGCCCGCCCTGAAACTCAATCGCGGCGGAAAACGCGCCGTTGAGCTTTGTGCCTGCGGACAGTTCCGTTAAAATATCCCGACCGCCGCTGCGTTCCGTCTTGCAGTCCAGTTCCTGAATCCCGGCGATGTCCGGGTTCGCGCCGGTTACGACCTTCGCAACGCGGTCAACGTCAAATCGGGAACCGTCCATGCCGACGCAGTTTCTAACGTTGTACGACATGACGCGAACCGTTTCCTGAGCAAACAGCGGACTAGCCGCCAGCAACGCGATAAATAATACGAATGATTTTCTGTAGTTCATGGATAGGAAGTGGTTAGTTGTTAGTGGTAAGTAGTAAGAAAAATGAAAGGCGGTAATGGAGTTCGCGGAGCGAACGGAATTACGCAGTTCGCCGGGGGCGAACCGAAACGTGTGCAAATTGCATTCAGAGTAAGGCGGGCTAAACGCCCGCTGCGTAATTCCGCTCCCGTTGGTCGCTCCATTACCGCCTTCCATTAATTACTTCGCCGTCAAAGTAATCGGAACGTTCTCCTCGAACTCGTAGTACATGCCTCGACCGTCTTTGAATCGAACGGCAATCTTGAGCGTCTTTTTGGTGTCCTTAATCGGGTCGCCAAAGACGTCGTTGTATTTCCCAATCGTAACAACGCGTTTGTCGCCGATGAGCTTTTTGAGCTGGTCGGTAACGTCGATGTACTGACCGTTGGCGCCGTACAGAGCGCTGAGGATTTCGCCGTCGAAGGGTTGCTGAGAATACAGTTTCAGCGGGACGCCGGCTACCTTTTCGGAGTCGCCGTCCTGACGAATGTCGAATCGGTTGATAACCGGGGCGGTGGCGACGCGCGGGCGCACAGGCGGAATGTTATCTATGCTGTAGGATTCCGGGTCGTACATGGCGCGAATCTCCTCGTCTCCCAGGTATGGGCCGTTGCAGTCCACCCAGGCGATGAGACGTTCGCGGTCAACGCCGGTTACTTTGACGTCGTGATGTTCTCCCGAGCAGGCATTGTGAATCAGCCGGCTGATCGGGCTGTAGGCGGTGTAGGGCGGAAGCGTCTTGAGGTTTTCCGGGTCGTTGCGGTCGTAGCCTTCAACGATAAACAGCCCCGCGAGGTTTTCCGGGACGCCCTTCGCGTTCTTCGGGATGTTTTTGCTCCATTTGCACTGTCCGTTGACGAGAGTCAGGTACGGCTCACAGAACGGGCTGGTTTCTCCCGGCCTCGTCAAGACGTTGTCCCGCCACGGGTGCGTCGACGGGCGGCAAACCATGTTGAGCTTTTTGTACGCGTCGTTTTTCGGGTCTTGATGGCATTTGCCGCAGTACTTGTCCAGAACAGGCTGAACGAACCGCATATACGAGATAGACTCTTCCGTTCCCCAACTGGGCGGGGTGAGCTTCTGCGGGCCTTTCTTCATCGCCATGTTCATCCCTTTGCTGGGCGTGTTGCCTTTGGTATTCAAATTCGATTCGTGACATCCAAAGCAGCCGCGGGTTTCGCCCGGCATGACGTTGGCGAACGATCGCATGACGTGAATCGCCATACCGTTTTCGTCCAGCATTTCAAAATAAACGGATTTCCCGGCGGGGAGTTCAAAGTAAACGCTTCCGTCCGGTTCAATTGGAACGGTTCCGAGAATGCGTTTAACGCCTTCCGCTTGGAAGACGGAAACGGCGGGACCGTCGTGCTGAACGGTTTTAAGTCGGA
>JAZRTH010000418.1:0-2538 GCA_045651945.1 Thermoguttaceae bacterium | reverse complement strand
CGATTAATATTGAACCGCTACGCGGTTCTGGCGGAAGCGTAATTACATTCGCTTCGCTCATGCCCACGGGTTTACACCCGTGGCTCGCCTAATTTTTCGCTCCGTTACCGCCTTCCATTTTTTGTGTTCTTTGTGTTCTTTGTGGTAAAAAAATCTTCGGCGGACAGTATGTCCGCGAACCCACGGGTCGGAGGGGCTTTCCACGTTCAAAGATTTTTGGAGGCTTCCGCCGCAAAGCGACCAACGGGAGCGATTATTGGCTATCGCGCGGCAGCGCGGATTGGGAGCGGCGCCTCGCCGCCCCCTCAAACTCCCCTTTCCAAAAAACTTTAGTAAGAGGAGAAAACCAATAAAAGACGACGAATAATCAATCGGTGAAAATCCGTTTAATCCGTCAAATCCGTGAACGGACTGAGGCGAAAAAAACGCAAGCGCCTCACCACTTATTGCGCCGACTCTGGCATGGCGACCGGGAAGGTCTTTTTGACGTTGCGAACCGGGCCCGGGACGTCTTTCGGGCGGCGGTTGTAGAACGTGTCGTAGTACGGCGCGTTGGCGTCGATCCACGTTACCAGAGCGTCCCAGTCTTCCTCGTCCATCATTGATCGAACGTCTTTGCTGTGCATCGGCTCGTCAATCATAACGCGCGTCAGGCGAGAGACGTTTGACCCGTAGGCGTACGGCTGGGAAATCGACCCGTTGCTGTGCTTGTTCGAGACGCAAACCATCGGCAAAACCTTTTCCGTCTTGCCGGTTTGAGGGTTGACGACCGTCTGGACACTGAGTTTGTTGGCGTCGTTGGACGGGAAGAGGCTGTGGAACGACTGCAGGAACTGCGTCTGCGGGTTGCGCGTCCCTTCAAGGTTCAAATTGCCTAACATCTTCTCCTCGTTATGACAGTAAACGCAGTATTTGTCGAAAATGGGCTGAATGTGATCTTCGTAGGAAATGAGCGATTCGTTCCCCCATTTCGGCTCGACGGGAATGCTGGGCGAGCGCCGGAACGCTTTGGGAACGGAGCCGGGCTGAGCGGAAACGACGGTCGGGCGCGTTTCGTGACAGCCGATGCAGCCGCGGCGTTCCCCCGGTTCTAACGTAACCTGAGAGCGCATGCGGCGGATTTCCATCTTGTTTTCGTCGAGAGCTTCAAAGTAAACGGACGTCTTGGCGGGAACGTAGAAGTTCGCGGAGCCGTCATCTTCAACCGGGACGGTTCCCAGGACGCGAACCGGCGCCCAGGACCAGAATCCGTACGCCCGGCGGCCGGCGTCGCCAAAGACCCAGCGCATCGCGCCGATCTGGTCGTCCAGCGGCCAGCCGACGTGCTGAAGAATCCGGATGTACTTCACCTTGCCGCGTTCCGAGTCCGGCAGCCCTTTGCAGACGTCTTCAATGTAACAGACCGGGTACGCGTCTTTCTCTTTGTTCATTCGCCCGTCGGCAACGACGAACGGAACCGGACGCTTTTTAATCGGCGTCGGGAAATCGCAGGACAGAAGCCGGTCGCGATGAATCAGCTCTTTATTCCCGTAGACGTCGATGAGGAAAATGCCGAACATTTGATCTCCGCCCAGCTTGCCGTCAAAATTTGGGACGTGGCTGGAATACGAAACCAAAAACGACGTCTCCGACAGCGGGTACGGACCGGAGTACCGCCCAACGTTGTCGACAACGCCGCCTTGCGGCACGGCGCGAGTCAGCGCAGGGCCTTCCCCGGTAGCAACATACGGCGTAACAGCCGCCATGTGGGTTTCGTCGTTGGGGCCGCCGAGCAGGTCAAAAATAACAATCTGACCGTACGCCAAGGTATGGTGCCCGGTTGCGACTGTTACATATTTATTGGAGTTGGGAATGGAGCGAACGTCGCGGAACCCGTACGGCGCGGGGATGTGCTGTTTGTACGCCGCTTCCGGATACGTCCCGTCCGGGCGAATCGTCCAGAAGCTGTGCGTGTCGAAGAAGTGACGTTCCTGATATTCCCAATGCGTGTACCCGATCAAGCCGTTGTCCAAGGCGTGGGGATAACGGTCGATGTCTTTGTTGTCGCTGATCATTCGCACGTCGGAGCCGTCCGGATTGCAGCGGTACAGATTGATGACGGTGTGATCCGCCTGGAAGTTGCCGCACATGCTGCTGCGCCCGGAGCGGTCAGAGGCGAAAATAATTGAGCCGTCCGGGGCGTACGTCGGTTCGAAGTCGCCCCAGTACGGGTCGTCGGTAATCTGGCGCAAGCCTGTACCGTCGAGGTTGATTTCATACAGGTGCAGCGGCGGCGTTGTTCTTCTCAAATCGAAGAAATAATGGGCGTCGTTTTGATGGGTCGGATGGGCAAGCGGCCAGACGGGCTGACAGGCGTAGCCGAAAACGATTTTGTCGGCGTCCCAGTTCAGGTCGGTTCCGTGAACGTGTCCGGGACCGAGCTGCCCGTTGAGAATGTTTCGCACCGGATCGCCCGGCTCGAACCCGGTTTTGACGCACAAGTCCCCTCCGGGTTTGTGGCTGTGCGGGTACTGCGACCCCGTAATATTTCTCAACCCA
>JAZRTH010000417.1:0-1244 GCA_045651945.1 Thermoguttaceae bacterium | reverse complement strand
TCCGGCGGTTCCTTCTATATGACAACCTTCGGCATTTCCGAAGACGAACTCCTCGCCGCCGCAGCGGAATACCAGTCCGGGTCAGCGGCGTACGTAACGCCAAACGATTTCGAACTCATGGCGGCAAACGAACCGGTTTATACTCAAACCTTAGCCCTTTCAGACGACTCGTTCCTCAGCTCCGGCATTCTCAAACAGGACATGGAAGAAGTCGTCGTAACGCTGACCGCCTCAGCAACTAACACGACAACCGGGTTCGACCCGCGTTACATGCAAATCACGCTCGACCATGACGGCGTAACGAGCTATCTGGCGTTTGCCGACCCGAACAGCCCTCAGTACAACGTCAACTCTATAACCTGGTCGTTCTGCTCTAACGCATTCTGGGGGGAAGACCCGACAGGCGACTGGACGTTAAACGTCTACAACTTGGGAACGGACTCTACGACGTTTGATATCAGCAACGTTGTCAGCACGTTCTATATGGGCGAACTGAAAGCGCCCCTCGACCCAACCGCCGCCGTTCCAGAACCGGCAACGTGGGCGCTGATGGCGCTTGGGAGTGTTGGGTTAATGTACTGGCGTAAGCGCAAATAATCGGCCAGACAGGAAACGGAGCTGCCCAGAGAGCTATGGGAACTGCTGGGAATTATCTGAGATTTTTCCCAGCCACTCCCAGACGTTTCCATGATTCTCCTGTGTTTTTTCGGGCGCTTATGCGTTCCGACTATTATCCATCTCTTTCTGCTTTCTCCAATATTTTAATACTTTTTAATCATTTTTTATCTAAATTGATCAACAATTAAAAAACAGTAAACTATAATGTAATAATAAGGCGTTATGTACGCGCCGTCGGGATTGGTCTAAAGCCATTCTGATATATAAAATCTCCGATTCCGCTTTTCATAGTCAAAAGGATAAAAAATGAACGCATGCTCCATTAAACGTTGCATTCTCGCACCCCGTTGCATTTTAATGCGTAAAATTCCGATCCTCCTCGTTGCCCTTTTGGGGGCGTTCCTGTCAGACGCAACTCTGGCGGAGCGAATAACCATTACCGGACCAGGCGGCAGTATTGACGTCACTGATATGGACCTCGACGATGAAAATAATCTTCCAGCCGTTACGAGTTCAGGTGGAACGATTAGCAATCCTAACGTTCTTACAGGTTATTCTTTTTACATATACAATACAACGTTTCAAGTTGGAACAGTTGGCGGCGAGACCAGCGATGATTATCTTCG
>JAZRTH010000416.1:0-1845 GCA_045651945.1 Thermoguttaceae bacterium | reverse complement strand
TGCCAACCTGAAATGGGATGGCTTTGACGGTTTGACCGGATTCACGATGCCATGTCCGACTATGAGTGCGTTCATCGTCGGCTTCGTCGTTTACTTCCTCTTCGCCTGGGCGAGAACGTCCGTGATTGAACTGGATAGCGAAGAAAATTAGTAATTAGTGATTAGTAATTAGTAATTACGCAAGCGAGATAAATCGGAGAGCGAGAGTCGCGTGAAAGCGCAACTCTCGCTTTTGTTTTACCACAACCGCTCGCCGCTCTACTCTGTTACGATTTCTTCGTTTTTCTTTGCTCTTCTAATTAAAACAAAATATAACAAAGCTAATATGACAGTCAAAAAAATTATCAAAACGGTGCAAATAAAACCTGTGTCGTGAAGCATCAGGTAATGAATTAGAGGATAATTCACGCCCGATCCTGAACTGGCTTGTTCAGCCCATAGCTGGAGCCAGTATGGAATCCATTTTTTACCCAGATTCGGATTGGCGTTTGCTCCATGCTCAACCAGTAACTGAACCATTTTCAGATGATCTTTGCCTGAGGAGACGGAGTCGAAGATACATGCGAACTCTAAGGCGGTTTTGCCTTCGTCCGATTTGATATTGACGTCGATGCCCTGGTCGATGAGCCATTGAATCAGATCCAGATTGTCGCTTTGGGCGGCATTATGCAGCGCTGTTTCATGTGCAGGAGATTCGCACCTGACGTCGACGCCTTTTTCTGCCAGCAACTTAACCAGTTCCAGATCGCCGAATTCAGCAGCTGATAATAATACATCGTCGCCGCACTTATTGAGGTCAGCGCCGCGATCCAGGAGCCAAAGAAAAATGTCATGCTTATCATTATCATTTAGATAACAATTATTGCCAACCTTAAAAAACACCGAATGTCCCAATCTGTCTTTTGCGTTTACGTCCGCGCCGCGTTCAACCATCCATTGAAGCCGCTCTGGCGTTTTGTTAACAGCAGCGTCAAATATAGGCGTCTGTCCATTTTTGTTTTTTGCGTTGATGTCTATTCCCTGTTCCATCAGCCATTGAACCAGTTCCAGAGATTTGGCGTGCCATAAAGCATTTTGTCCATAATCATCTGTTACGTTTATATCCGCTCCGCGTTCGACAAGCCACTGAACCAACTCTAAAGAATCGCTTTCAACGGCATACAGCAAGACCGAGTTTTTATAATGGTTGTTATCTTTTGCATTGACGTCTAGTCCCTGTTCTGCCAGCCATTTGACAAGTTCCAAAGAACCGGCTTCGGCAGCATAATGAAGCGCGTTCATTTGCCAGCGGTCTGATTCGTTGACGTCCGCGCCATGTTCAGCCAGATACTTGACAAGTTCCAAAGAGCCGACTTCGGCGGCATAAAGAAGCGCGGACTTTTCGTATATGTCTTTTGCGTTGACGTTCGCGTCGTGTTCGACCAGATACTCAACCAGAGCCGGATTTCCGCTAATCGCTGCGAAATGCAGGGGCGTCATTCTGTGACGTTCTGATTTGTTTACGTCTGCGCCTTTTTCCACAATCCGTTTAACCCCGTCGAGGTTGCCATTCAGAGCTGCGTAACGAAGAACCTGGTCGCGATCCAAAGAATAAGCTTTCCAGTTGTCATTCCCGGATTTGAACAACTTTTCAAGGTTGTTAACTTCGGCGTCTGTAAAATAACGTTCTGGATTTTTAGGCGTCCAATAGATATCATCCTCAACTGAGTAACAGACGCAAAGAGGAACAATCAAGAACAGAATGAAAGCGTTGACGAGTCGTTTGAAGGTTATCATTTGATATCAGGAAAGAATTATGTTGTTTGAAAGGTAGACAAAAAATGTCCGTGTTATAATCGCTCCCGT
>JAZRTH010000415.1:0-2976 GCA_045651945.1 Thermoguttaceae bacterium | reverse complement strand
TATTTTTGAAGTAAATCATTGGCGAGTGGACTGCCTAAATCGGCTGCCTGTTGTAAGAGTTTTTCAACTTGTTGATGAACTTCATCGGAATCTTCCGGCTTGGAAGTGCGTATCAAAAAAGTTGTTTTCAGAAGCGCCGCCTGAGCGAAGTTGAGATCAACAGCCAAATCCAGGTAACGATGGTATTCTTCGAGATCAACCTGCATTCCTGAATTGACAAGCATATCTGTCACAGTCAAATAGTCAAGCATATTTCTCTTGTCAGCCGCCTGTTTAAGCCATTGTCTTCCATCGTCATATAATTTCACTTTCTTGACCTGGTCGTCTTCTTTCATCCCGTCTTTGATTGATTGAAGCCCCAGAACAACCATCGCCATTGTCTGACCGGATTGCGCCGCTTTGCGAAGCAATTCCCGTCCTTCCTGATTCAATTGTCGATCGCTGCTTCTGGTCAGCAGCATACCGCCTGCCGTTGCTATATCAAAAGCGTCGCCCTCTTTTGCTGCGTTACGCAAAATTGCTCTCATGGATTTTTCATTTGTTTGATATAATCCCCAATACGTTGCCGTGTGCAAAACGCCTTCTTTTTCCATCCGTTTAAGATAGTATTTATTGAAATACAAATAAAACTCAGCGCAAATTAACGCTTCCTCGTAATTGTACCGTCTAAAACAAAAATTGGCTTCATCAATCTCGCCGATTACAATTTTACTGTCGTTAGTAATATCGTTTCTTGCTAATTCCAGAGCAAAATAGCGCTTTGACTTCCCTGCGTCCTGTTCAACGCCCAGTCCTTTTCCATATAAGAGCATTAACATTACATACTCTTTATTATCTTCTAAAATCTGAACGCCCTTCTTGACATCCTGTTGTATGCCTTTGCCTAAGATGTAACACATTCCAAGATATTTATTGGCTCTTTCTGCGTTCAGTTCAACCGCTTTTTGAAGATACGGAAACGCCTGATCGAAGTTCTCCGTTCCATCGGGGTTGTAACACATATATTTGAATTGTACTAAATATGCCCAGGGGATATTGTCGTCCATCGCTTTTTTAAGCTCTTCAAACGCTTTTTCATCTTCGTCGGACATCCAATAGTCTTCTATTAGAGAGCTCCACGCGCGCTGGTTTCCATGTTCCATTGCCAACAAAAGAAGCTCTCGAACTTTCTCCCTGTCAAACGAACAGCCCGCGGTCTCGTCTTTATAACAGCAAGCGACCGCGAAAATCAAATCGCCAATATTAACATAGCGATCATACTGCCACAGATCGCTTATCATGTTATCCGGATTATACGCATCAATGCAGCTTGAACTTTTGAGTTCTTTACCGCGAATTTTGGAATAATCCATAATAATACGTCCCCGTCCCCATTTGAGATACTCGTCAGAAACAGGCAGAGCCGCGTCGTTGGCGTCTTTTTCTGAATGGTTATTCTCTTTCCTGTCCTTTAAATACTGCTCAATTAATCCTTCAGACTCTACTAAAGCAAGTTTCTTTTTTTCAATATCTTCTAACGAATCCGCATAACTGCGAAGACCGCCAATTAATTGCAAGTATCTTGCATTGGGGAATTGGGCTTCACCGGCGAGTTTTAAAAATTCGATTCTCTTTTTACTAATTCCAGGCTCTTCGTTGCTTAGCAGAAAAAACGCATAAAATTCTGCGGGCGGATATCCGCTGCGGGCGGATTTTTCCAGCCAGTAGTCAAACATGTAATGGTTTTTCTCCGTTCCAATTCCCTTGATATACAAATATGCAAGAGACAGCATGGCAACGGGATTGCCGCGAGCCGCCAATTGATCCATGGCTAAAAATAGTCGAGCTCTTTCAGAATCGGGAACAATAGCGCTGTCTTCACAGACTTTAATAACTGCAAATAACGTCCCTTCATCAATCTCCCTGTTCCCTGCGTCAAGGAGCATGTCCATCAGACGGGAAAAGCGTTTCTGAGCAATAACTTTATCGTTATCCGTATTCTGGAGGTAATGCTCTAAAAGAGAGCCTGATAATAACTGTACGGTATTGCTGAACTCTGACGTTTGGAGCGCAGACCAATCGAGTTTATCCAACAATTCGTCTGCTCGTTTTAGACTGTCTTTGTCATTTATAACCCACAGATTTGCAGCAGCCATAACTCTCGTAGTGTCGTCTTTTGCATTTTGATATAATTGCGTCAACAGTTCCAGCGCTTTCTGTTCGTCCTTTTCAAAACCAATTCCCAGACGATAGGCGTGGGCGAGCTTTCGGATAGCGGAAACGTTCCCGGAATCGGCGACAGACTGTAATAACGCCTTGCCCTTCTCGACGTCTTTTTTCGTCCCCAGCCCTTCCATGTATCCAAACGCCAGATAGACTTTGGCGTCTTCATATCCAGCATCCGCCGACTTTTTCAAACATTCAAACGCAGTCTTGTCGTCGTCTTTTTCGATTGCTTTAAGACCCAACATATACCAGGCTTCTGCAGACCCCGCCTCCGCCGCGATTTTGAGCCATGGTTCCGCCGTCTCTTTGAAATTACTGTTTTCCGCTTCCTTCGCCAGCTCCATAGCCGCTTCCGCATTGCCGGACTTCGCTTCTTTCATCAATTGATTTCTTTTATTATCTAACTCCGTCTCTTTATTCCACTTCTCCATTTTTATATCCGCTTCTTTCTTCAACCGCTCTATTCTCATATCCCGGTCGTCAAAATATTCGCTCTGTTCCTTCGCCTCCTCTTTTGGCTTGGATTGGGGAATATACGTTGGAATTGGCGGCAGTTCGTCCCAATTTTCAACGGGTGCGACGTCAGCGGGTTTGTCAGCGACCTTTTCGCTCTGCTTTTTCGCCGCATCCTTTGATTCAGGAGGAACCGTAAACGTCGGAACGGGCGGCAACTCGTCCGCCTCTGCAGCGGAATCGTCAGCAAAAACAACCAGAGGCGTTAAAACGAATATAATCAAATGGAATACGGTAATCGCGAATTGGCTAGTTGAC
>JAZRTH010000414.1:0-15500 GCA_045651945.1 Thermoguttaceae bacterium | reverse complement strand
GTCGTCGTAGGTCAGGCTGTCGATGTCGAATGCCGCAGTGTTATCCAAAAGAATCTTGAAGTAATTCTCGTTGGTTCCGCTGTCGTAAACGATGTATTCCGTTCCGCCAACAATGGGAGCCGCCTTTTTGGCGACGTTGTTGAGTTCAGTACCGTTTCCGTTTCCGTAGCCGTAAATGCCGTCTTCCGAGTCGAGAGTGATTTTAAGCCCTTCGCCGGAACGGTATCCGGAAAGCGTTACGACTGTCATGTCAGCGGTATCGCTTTTAATGGCAGAGGTTGCGTCAGTATTGAAAATAAGCTTTCCGTCGACGTTCAATCCGGGGAGACCGGCAGAGCTGGTTCCTTCTGTCATATCCATAACGATGCCGTTGCCAGAGGTGAACTTGGCGTCGCCGGTTACGTTAAAGGTTCCGTCTTTGATGTACGTTTTGCCAGTTCCGGTTTGGGTCAGATTGCCGTCCAGCGTTCCGCCGTTGTACCCGTACAGAGCGGCGCTGGTTGCCAGGTCGGCTTCCAATACGGTGTTGCGATTGATGGCGATGTTTCCGGGATTGCTGACTTTTTTGAACTTAACCGTATAAGGATTGGTTGACGTCGATTCGCTGCCCGCCTGAATCGAAAGGGTTTTGTTGTTGAGGTTGACGTTGTCAATTGTCAGCGTCCCGTCTCCAACAAAGTTCGATGCATTGAGCAGTTTTACCGATCCAGAACCGCTTGTCGAAACGTTGGCAACGCCATAACTTTCAATTCCAGCATTGACGTTCAATGTGTTATTGCCCAAATTGACAGTACTGGCAGTAGAGGAGTTTGAACCGCCTGCCAAAGCCAAACCGTTAACCGTTTCATCTGTTCCAAGCGTCCAGGAGCTTTTCTTGTTGACCTGAACGACGACCATGGAACCGTCGGCGGTTGACAGCTGCGCTGTTGAACCAGTAGCAAAATTACCGGAAAGGACTCCGTCTTCGCTGCCGAAGATAAGCGTTCCATCGTTATTTTTATTGGACTTGTATGTAACGCCCGTTCCGAAAGAGCTTGGTTTGGTAAGCGTGAGCGTTTCTGTTTCGTTGATTATAACCGTTCCAGTTTTGCCAGACGTTGTTTGAATGCTGGCAACGTCGATGTCATTGGCGACGGTCATCGTCGTACCGTTGAGAACGATGTCAACGTCGTTTAAAATCGCGTCTTCGTCGAGGGTAAAGTCTGAATTGAACTGCAGCATACCGCTGGAAACCTTCCCCAGCGTTGACCCGCTTTCCGAAATGATGAGTTTTTTATTGTTGAGGAGTATCGTTCCGTTGTTGGTAATCGTCTGAACGGTTGCCGAGGAAGCAGACCCCATTTTGAGAGTTCCGGTTTCGCTGATAACAACGGCGTTGTTGGCGTTGATGGCGTCAACGGCGTTGATTGTCAAAACGCCGCGAACGATGTTGACCGCTCCGCTGAAGTCCGAGTTGGCAACGTTCAAAGCTGTTTCCGCGTTTTGAGAGCCTCGATTAATATTGAGAGCCTGTCCGCCGGAAATGGCAGCGTTGACGTTGATGGTTCCCAGGTCGGTCGATTCGCTCGACGAGCCGAAGGTCAGTTCGTTTCCGGAGGTAATTGTAATGCCCGTCCCGTTCAATTTTGTGGTCTTGCCAGAACCGTTGATTGTATAAATCGACGCGTCGTTATTGACGACAAACGCGGCGGAAATGGGAAGTTCAGAAAGAACGGACGTTCCGTTCAGGTCAATTTTAACCGGACCGGAAGGCGATGAGCCGCCGACGAACGTGTACGTAACGGAGCCGGGATTGGACGACAGCGTCAGACCGTCTGAAGGAATGTTGTCTCCGAAGGCAAATGCCGGAATCAACGCTAACGGAGCTGCTGCGGCAATTGTCGCCAGCAGTCGCCACAGTTGGCGGAGTGGGAATAAAGTCATAATTTTACCTCTGTATGATTTGGATATGATAGGATTCAACCTAAAGCTGCGAAGTTTCAGGAAAACGCTTGAAAACGCCTGAAATTTAAGCGTTTTAACCAACGATTTTCTTGTCTGATATCTTGGCCGCTTTTTGTTTCTCTGCGGGATAGTAGTAAATTCAGACAAAAAAATCAAGAGCAATTTTGGGGAGTAGGGAATAGGAAGTAGGGAATAGATGGAAGGCGGTAATGAGCCGACCAGCGGGAGCGGAATTACGCAGTTCGCCGACAGGCGAACCTAAACGTATTGCATCCTGATTTCTCTTTCCTATTCTCTCTTGATTTATTAATGAAAAATCGCTAATATCCTAAACGGTACACTATAAAATGACCTATAATGCGTAATTACGTATATCGATTATCAATGGTTTTTTAAAGAGCGCCCCTCTACGCATAACCAATGAGTTTCGCTTTGCGCTAATTACTAATTACTCATTACTAATTACTAATTCCATGTTCAACACTCCGACAAACCGAATTGCTTTAATTGCAGCGATAACGTTCGTTATTGCTGTGTCGGGATGTCGCGTGGTTCATCAATTGAACATGAAATCTTTGGAGTCATCGCAGAAATACTTTTCTCAGGCTGACACAGCCATGCGCGACGGAAATCGCGACGAAGCGGAATCGTTGTCGCGTCAGGCTCTGCAGAAGAATCCCCAGTCCGACGAGTCGCGAATTCTCTATGCGAAAATTCTTTGGGACAAGGGCGATCGACAGGGCGCAATTAATGTCTTGTATCCAGCGACGCTTCGTCAGGACGCCTCAGCAGAGGTCTTGCTGGAAATGAGCAAAATGTTTTTGGCGATTTCAGACTTGACAAACGCCCGGTATTCGATTGGAAAATGCGTTATGAAATATCCAACCAATCCGGACATCTGGCGTTTGCGCGCCCAGTATTTTGAACAGCGCGGGAATCCGGAACAGGCGTGGGCGGACTTGCACCATTCTCTTTCTCTGGACAGTTCTCAGCACAGCGTCCGTCTGGAACTGGCGCGGTCGTATTTGAAGAACAACCAGCCGCAGCGCGCTCTGGAGTCGACGCAGTACGTTTTGTACAACGCTCCGACGGGGGACGAACCGCTCGACGCATTTGTCATTGAAGGTGAAGCGTTCTACGCTCTGGAACGATACGTTCAGGCGGAAAACAGTTTTAAAATTGTCGTCAATCGCGCCCCCTCTAACCCGGACGCCTACTTTTATTTAGCGAGCGTTCAGCAGAAGTTGGGCAAGTACAATGAAGCTCTTGCCACCGCCGACGTCGGCCTGAGATTGCAGCCCAATCACGCCGGCTGCCGCGACGTGGTCGATACTATTAGAACCGCCCAGCAAAATCAGACGATTCGATAATTATTAATGAGCAATTAGCAATTGACGCAAGCGTCTGGCGAGCTCCCTTTATTCTCCCCCCCTGTTGACGTATTCTCTTTTTCATGTTATATTTTAAAAAAGCTAATATCACAGGTCTTTATTTTGGAGATATTCCCATGTCAGATCCCAACATGAAAAAACAGTCGACTTTTGAAAACGGCAATACCCAAACAGGAAAGGAAGGCGCCGTTCCATCGTCGGAATTATCGCCTTCGACAGGGGACGTTTTTATTTCGTACAGACGTTGTAATCGTGATTTGGTAGATCAGGTTTTAACAGAGTTCAAAAAACGAGGCATTTCATATTTTATTGACATGGCCGAAATCGACTATGGCATGGAATATTCGACTGTCATAGCCAAAGCGATTAAAGACAGTAAATTTGTACTTTTGTTCTGGACGCCGGAAGTAAATGATTCTGTGGATATCGTCAATGAAGTAGTTTTGGCTCACACGCTTAAAAAACGGCTTATTACATATAAGGTAGGCGATTTTGACCCCGCCAAGGATATGAGATTGTGGTATCACCTGGCTTGTTTTAGCTGGTACGAAGTATCTCAGCAAACGCCTGAAACGGTTGTAGAACTAGTTGATAGGATTGAACAGTCTCTTTCTTCTTTATCTCATCCACGCTATGAATCTCCCGACGCAGTTTCTTTAATCCCTTCATTTTCAAAGTTCTTCTCGAATAATTCTGTTCCACAACAGAAACAGATTGTGGATAACGACGCTGTCGTATCGCAGCCTAAACCGAAGGAGCCTGTTTCCGGAGATGTTTTTATATCATACCGAAGTCGTAACTTAACTAAGGTAGAACCAATATTAAAAGAACTCAGCAAAAGAGGAATTTCTTATTATATCGATAAAGAAAAGTTGAGATCAGGGGATTATAACAGGAAAATAGCCGTTGCTATCGATGCATGTAAAATATTATTCCTGTACTGGACTGAGGATGTTGACAGTTCTAAATATATTCCAAGTGAAGTTCATCTTGCTTTTGATAATGGAAAAGAGATAATACCTTATAAGATTGGAAATTTCGATATTAATAAACAGTTTAATGTGATTTTCGACCTTAATAGAAAGCATATATTAGAGGATTCTCAAGCCACGATCATCGACGTAGTCGATAGTATTCAACAAGCTCTGACAGAACTTAAGTCAAGACAGACTCCTAAACAGAATTCTGAGCAGGTTGTTGCAACGCCAGTTCATAATCAGCAGAAATCAATAGAAACGCCTGACAATAGTGATATTTCGGATTTTATTCAAAAAAAGATCAAACAGTTGAAAAGCGAAGCGTTTGAGGCGATTGAAAACGAGGATTACAAAAAGGCAATTAAAAAGCTGAGTGGTCTTTTGAATTTGGATCCAAATGCAAAAGATGCCGAGAGATTGTTGAGTTTTTGTAAACTGGCTTTAGAGAATGACAATAATCAGGAATAAGTTAGTCGCTTGCGAAGGCAAGCCAGAATTCTGATTGTTCGATTGTCTCCGGCTGGCGGTTTTATGATGGGACGCCAGGATGCGAGCCGCAAGTGTAAATCCGTGGACACGACCAATAATCAACAAACAAAAAGACGTTATTATTCTGTACCCGGGAACTGACGTTCCCGGCTTGCCTTAAATTCTCTATTTTACAATCCCGCCCCGTATTTTTTCTTGCCCCCTGTTGACATCTAACAAATTCTTCGTATCATCGTATATATAAATAGTTGTATAAAAGTTGAGAAAGTCGAGAATTGCCGATTGAGTCAGCTTTTATACTTGGCTATTATTCTTCTAAATCCTTTATACAGGAAGTATTATTATGAACCGTTATTTTATCGCCGCCATGATGGCGCTGTTGACCATGCCGATGTTTGCTCAGGACGTTATCGAACCGGACTTTCCGATTATTGAACCCCCGACGATTTTCGTTCTCCCGTCTCGGTTGAAAGACCTTAAGCCCGTTGAACTGACTGGTTACGAGACGTCTGTACGCGTTACCGGATTTGTTTGTCAGACGGAAATTACGTTGACGTTTTACAATCCCAACCGGATTCAGCTGGCTGGCGATTTGGTATTCCCGCTCCCGGAAGGCGTTACAGTTTCCGGGTACGCTCTGGATATTGAAGGGACGATGGTTGACGCTGTCGCGGTAACGAAGGAAAAAGCTCGCGTTACGCTGGAAAAGGAAATGCGCCGCGGCGCCGACCCTGGCATTGTAGAGCGTCAGCGCGGCAACCAGTTCAAAACCCGCATTTTCCCGCTTCCGGTTCAGGGAACCAGAACGGTTAAGATTCAGTACGTAACGACAGCCTCGTTTGACGTCGAAAAGGGCGTCGCGGTTTATCGTCAGCCGGTTCGTCTGGCTAAGCCGGTCAAAAATTTCTCCATGACGGTAGACGTGATTCGTCCGGTTGAAAAGCCCGCTCTCGTTGCCGGCGATTTGGGAGAACTCGATTTTGGCGCCTGGTCTGACGGTTTGCGTGCAGAAGTCAAAAAGGAGAACTTCCAGACCGATAAAGACGTCGTATTGGAAATCCCGCTTGCAGACGCTCAAACGGTTCGCGTTGAAAATTCGGAAGACGGTTTTACGTACTTCGCCATTGCAGCAACCTTAAAACCCGAGGCTCAGGAAGCGGCGGCTGAGGAGAAAGCGGCTGTTAAAAACGTTGCGGTTTACTGGGATTGCTCCGGTTCTCGTTCTCAGACGGGCAGAGCAGGGGAGCAGACCAAAGAACTGGCGTTTCTGGCTGCGTGGCTGAAAGCCAATAATATTGAATCCGTTCGTCTGGTTCCGGTTCGCAATACGATTGAAGCGAACGAAATCCTGACAGTTAAAACAGACGAGCTTATACCGAGAATTGCAACGTTGCCGGGCGACGGCGCCACGAATCTGTCAGCTATCGCGTCGGTTGCCAAAGAGGACGAGTTGTCGCTGCTTTTTACAGACGGCTTTGCTACTTGGGGCGACCAGACCAATCTGAAAGTTCCCGGACGTCTGTTTGCATTCTCCTCTGGAACGTCGACGGACGCAACGTATCTCAAACGCATTACAGCCGCCAACGGAGGAAAATATATCAATCTGGAAAAGCTCACAACGGACAACGCGGTCAAGGCGTTTGATTCCGCATTGACTCAGGCGGATTCGACCGTCCAGATAGAAGCGAAAGACGCTCAAGCGTATCCGTCTCAGCTGGATAAAAACGCCCCGGCGGCGGTTCAGTTTATTTGCGGTCGAACTGATAAAGGAACAGCCGTTGTTGAATTGAAGTCAACCGATCTTCGCTTTGAAATCAAGGTTGACGACAAAACCGTCAAAGGAGAAACGCTCCGAACGATGTACGCTCAAACGCTTTTGGCGGAACTGGAGCTTTCTCCCAAAGAGAACCAGACTGCAATCGAGGACTTGGGCAAAACGTTTGGCTTGACAACGTCCGAGACGTCGCTGATTGTTTTGGAATCTTTGGAACAGTATCTTGAACACGGCATTGTTCCGCCCAAATCCCAGATGGAGCTTCGTCAGGCGTATTTGACGGAAATGCAGTATCAAAACCAGCAGAAAGAAACGTCGCTCAAAGAGAAAAAAGAAGCGCGACAGGCGTATTTAAGCAGAATCTGGAAAGAACGAACGGAATGGTACAACAAGAAGTTCGAGCCGTCAGCCTGGTCTAAGCTCCGAAAATTCGCCCAGCGATCTTTTGGCGGCAATGCCGCTGAGGCTCCTGATGACGGACGGGTTCTGGAAGCTGCAGACGCCGCTCCAGAAGTCATGGAAGAAAGAATGGTTGCCCCGCAGATGAACGCGGCGCCTGCGCCTGCGTATGCGCCTGCGATGGCTCCAGACGAAGACGGCGCGGTTGTCGAAGAAGCCGAGGTGGAAGAAGCTGATGAAGCCTTCGAAGAAAACGCTGACGATGCCGTTGTTGGCGCAGGCGGAGGCGCTTTTGCCGCTGCCAAACAGGCTGAGGGTAATGGCAAGTCCGTCTCGATGGAAATCAAACAGTGGCAGCCAGATTCCCCGTATTTGAAGATCATGTCGGCGTCGGACGACCCGTATTCCGCCTATCTGGCGATTCGGGGCGAGTACGACCGTTCGCCGTCGTTCTATCTGGAATGCGCCGAGTTTTTCAAGGCGAAAGGCGACCTGGTCAAGGCGATTCGCGTTCTGTCCAACCTGGCGGAAATGGATCTGGAAGCGCCGCAAGTCCTGCGCGTTCTCGGGTATCGTCTGTTACAGTACGATAATCCGGTCGAATCCGTTCCGGTGTTTGAAGTTGTTTTGAAACAGCGTCCGGAAGAGCCGCAGTCGTACCGCGATTTGGCTATCGCCCTGACGCGCCGCGCGGAAGTCAGCGCCGACACAGCCAAAGACGACTACAGCCGCGCTTTGGAACTGTATCAGACGCTCATTTGGGGTCGAGATTACGAGAACTGGGACGGACGGTTCGGCGACGTCGAACTGTTTGCTCTGGAAGAATCCAATGCGGCGCTGGAAGCTGCGAAAAAGGCGGGCGTTACAGAGATTCCTCTCGATAAAGAGTTTATCCGCCCGGTTGACGTCGACGTCAGAATTGTTATGACGTGGTCCGCCGACAACACCGATATTGACCTCTGGGTTATCGAGCCGTCTGGCGAAAAGGTGTTCTACGGGCACAAGCTTTCTGCCGCCGGCGGAATGATAAGCCGAGACTTTACCGGCGGATACGGTCCGGAAGAGTATATGATTCACAACGCTCCGAAAGGCAAGTACAAGATCAAGGCGCACTATTACGCTTCTCGCGCAGTAGAACTGCTGGGAGCTGTAACGGTTCAGGCGGACGTCTATACCAACTTCGGGCGCCCGAATCAGAAACGTCAGTCGCTCACCTTCCCGCTCAAGGAAGACGGCAAAGACGTGTATGATATCGGGGAGATCACTTTTGAAAAATAGTTTTTAGCCGCTAGCTATTAGCTACTAGCTATTAGCTTGTGCATTTGTAGTTCTCGGCGTTGATATTTAAAGCCTGAAACTATAATCACCAAGCTAGAAACTAGCAGCTAGTAGCTAGAAGCTCATTACAAACGCTAACCATGAGAAATACCTTATTATTTGTTGTTGTCGCCGCTGTTTTGGGAGCGGGCGCGTGTTTTGCTCAAGACGTTAAACCCGAGGAATCGAATCAACCAGCATCGAATCCGCCAGCGTCCGAGGAGGAATTCTCGCTGGATAAACTGATGGCGGAACTCAACGAGCCGGAATCCGAAAAGGAAAAGACCGGTTCGGAATATCTGGACGAGGCGATGGCTTTGAAACTGTCTGCGACAACGCTCAAAGACATTGAACGCATTCTGGATCTGGCTCAACAGGCTCTTGACAAAGGATTGTCTGCTGAAGAAGAAAAGATGGCGCGAGGTCTGAAGCGTTTGACTCTTTTACAGCGTGCGTCCGTAACGGCGGAAATCCTGCGAGACGGTCGCGCCGATTCTGAAAAGGAAATATCTATTGTTGCCCAAATTGGCTTGACGGATTTACAGCAGATAAAAACAACTTTCGGTCCGGAAGAAAACGAAAAGCAGTTCGACGGCGCAGACGTTTATTGGTATATTAAAGCGACGCTGCTGGCTTATTCCGGTCAAGATAATAAAGACGTTGCCAGCGCTGTCAAAACGGCGAAAAAACTCAATGCGGAAAATGACGAACGCATGGCTCAGCTGTTTTATATTGAAGCGACTGTATTAACTGTCGATCAGAAAAAACGGTTGGAGTTGATGACTCAGGCTTATAAGAAAGATTCTGATTCAGATTCCATTAAACGAGGGTATATTATTGAACTGGCTCGCAACGATAAACTGGAAGAAGCCGCTAAAGAGCTTCTTCCAATGATGGAAGATGAAGAGGAAGGTGAGATCGATCCGATTTATATAATTATTCTCTCAGAATATTATCAGGAACAAAAACAGCCTGAAAAGGCAATGGAATGGCTCAATAAGATTCCAAAGCCGATATCGGATTCCGTTCAGATTCTCAAAGCAAAATTCTACTGCGCTGTCGATATGGAAGATAAACGGCAAATGCTGGAAATTTCGATGAATATTCTCAATAAAGAGCCGGATAATATTGAGATGCGCGTTTTAAGAGCCAAATTGATGATGGAAGATAAAAAGTACGACGACGCTCTTCAGGAAATCAATCTGGCGTTGTTTTTTGAAGACTCGTCTTTCCTGCAAATGATGAAGACGTTGATTTTATGCTACAAAGACAAGACGAATTTCGACGACGCCCGAAAGACGATTGATAAACTCCTGGAAGATAAAGAGGCTGACGTCCGAGCGCTTATTGTGGCGCGCGACGCGGCTTACGTTATGAAAGACGCGGATTTAATGCTGAAGATTTCTCAAGTCGTTCTCAAACAGGACGAGAAAAACGTAGTCGCGCTGTCGGGCTTGCCTTCAACTTATATTGTTCTCAAGCAGTATGACAAAGCGGTTAAGGCTTTTGAAAAGAATATCGAATTGTTTCCTGAAAATCCAATCAATTTGAACAATTACAGCTGGTTCCTGTCAACGATTGACGACGACTCCTGGCGGGACGGAAAGAAAGCGTTGGAATTGGCTCTCAAAGCGGCTCAGGCGACGGATTACAAAGAAGCGTATATTCTTTCCACATTGGCGGCGGCGTATGCAGAAACCGGCGATTTTGAGAACGCTGTTAAAACGGTTCAAAAAGCCTTGGACGATGAAAAAGACGATAAACTGACGAAGGAGCTTAAAAATGAACTCGAATCCTATAAACAGAACAAGCCAATACGAGAGAAAGCAGAAAACTGGTTCAAGTAATTTATATTGGCTGTCCAGTTTGATAATTTTCGTTGTTGGCGCTGCAATCCTTGTCAGCGTTTCGACTTCGTTTGCTCAAGGTCCGCTTCGAGACTGGAGAACCATGGCGAATACGCTGGTTCAGAAGTACGTCAAAGGCGCGGGCGTAGAGAACGAACAGGTGCTTGACGCGATTCGCAACACGCCCCGTCACGAGTTTGTGCCCAACGACCAGAAGAATCGGGCGTATTACGACATGTCCTTGCCGATTGGGAACGATCAGACGATTTCCTCTCCGTTTATTGTCGCTTATATGACGGAATGTCTGGATCCGAAAACATCCGACAAGGTTTTGGAAATCGGGACGGGCAGCGGTTATCAGGCGGCCGTGTTGTCGCCCATCGTTCGGGAAGTGTACACGATTGAAATTGTCCCGGCGTTGGGAAAGCGCGCCGCTCAGACGCTCAAAAAACTGAAATACAATAACGTTCACGTCAAAATCGGCGACGGGTATCAGGGCTGGGAAGAACACGCGCCGTTTGATAAAATTATCGTTACTTGTTCTCCGGAAAAGGTGCCGCCAAAGCTCGTGGAACAGCTGGCGGAAGGCGGAAGAATTGTTATCCCTCTGGGAGAGCGGTACAATCAAACATTCTATCTGCTTAAAAAGGTCGATGGGAAAATGCAGTTTGAAGCTTTGCGCCCGACGTTGTTTGTGCCCATGACCGGCGCGGCGGAAAAGCGGCGCGAGGTTCAGCCGGACGGGCTTCATCCGACTATTGAAAACGGCGATTTTGAAGAAGCCGTTCCCGAGGGGAACATTCCAGACGTCTGGTATTATCAGCGTCAATGCGCCTGGATGTCGGGGGTTGAAGCTCCCAAGGGAACTCATTACTTGAAAATGAGCAATTCCATTCCCAACCTCAATGCGTGCATTATGCAGGGGTTTGCCGTGGACGGGAAAAAGGTTCGGCGTTTGAAGTTTACCTATTCCGTTAAAGGGGAAGAGCTTTACATGAACCCCGATACAGGAGAATTGCCGCGCGTTCAAATCGTTTTTTACGACGAACGGGTTAGCGACATCGCTCGCGTTGAAGGACGGTTCTGGAAAGGCACGTTTGACTGGCGGACGGAACGAGTTTACTTTGACGTCCCGCCCAAAGCAACGTCGGCAATCATCCAGTTTGGTTTGTACGGCTCCGTTGGAACGTTATACCTCGACAACGTTGAGCTGGACTACAGATGAGGCGTATAAATATATGTTTTACTCCATAGACGGCGTGGATGGCGCCGGTAAAAGCGTTCAGATTAAACTCCTGTGCGAGTTTTTATCCAATCGGGGCGAGAAGGTTGTCCTTTGCCGCGACCCGGGATCGACGTTTTTATCGGAAGAGCTTCGCAAGATAATTTTGCATCGGGACGACTTGCCGACCGGGCGTTTGGCGCAGATGTTTCTGTTTATGGCGGCGCGCGCTCAGCTGGTGGAAGAAGTTATCGCCCCGGCGCTCAAGGCGGGACAGACGGTCGTCTGCGATCGTTTTCTGCTTTCCAGCGTCGTCTATCAGGGATACGCCGGCGGGCTTGACCCTCAAATGATTTACAACGTCGGGCTTGCTGCAACAAGAGGACTGGTTCCAGACAAGACGTTTGTTTTAGACGTCCCGCAGGAGGTTGCCGCTTCGAGAATGACAAACCGGGAGCTGGACAGCATCGAACGCGAAGACGCCGAATTTAAACAGCGGCTGCGCGACGGTTTCAAAGCCGAGTCGAAAAAACATCCCAATTCCATTATTATCATCGACGGCTTGCAGTCTATAGAAGACGTTCACGCCGAGATCGTTCGGAATTGCTGCTAGTGTGTAGCGCTTAATGGAAGGCGGTAACGAAGCGACCATCGGGAGCGGAGTTACGCAGTTCGCCGAAGGCGAACCAAAAAGTTGACCTCGTCATTATGTTCGCCTGACGGCGAATGCGTAATTTCGTTCGCTAACGCTCACTTCATTACCGCCTTTCATCGTTCTTTATTCCCTGATCAGACGCTGATCTTCTTTCGTCGAATTTCGATTTCCTCAAAGGGAATGAGCGGTCCCTGATTGCAGCCGGGACAGCTCTTGCTGGCTTCGTCCCATGCGTTTTTGGATTCCAGCAACGAGTCCCAGAACGGCCACGTTCGGCACTGCGCCGGGCGGACGTCGTAGATGGAACACTGTTTCGTTTCGGAATTGAAAAAGACGCAGTCGTAATTGCTTTGCGGGATTTCTTTCAGACTTCTTCTCAAACCGTAAACCATGCGGGTGTACGTCTTTTCAAATTCTTCCAAAGAAATGCCGAGGAATTCTGCAATCTGTTTTTCTTCTTCGTCAGTGAGCCAAACGTATCCCGGCGCGCCGGTGCAGCAGCCGCCGCAGCCCGCGCACTGAAAATGAAGCCCTTGTTTGTACCAGTCCCACTTTTTATTTTCGATTTTGTCCATTTCTTTGAGTACTTTCTGCTGCGCGGATTTAGGAACGGTTACGATAGTCGTTTTTCCAGCCGGATAAAGAAGAACCGGCTCTTTCAAAAAACTGTCGCGAGGTGTATAAAACGTTATCAATGCGCCTTTCAAATGATTTGATAGAATACATTGGGCTTGATTACTATAAGGTTCAAGCGCCGCGTGCAGCGATACCAAACTTGAAGTATTTAAATAGCGAGCGATAACGTCTGCTGTGCTGCCAGATTTTGGCTTGTCGATATTTTGACCGTCCCATAAGGCGATTAGACAATTGCAGGAATTGGCAAGGAATTCCGCCAGTAAAACGTACTGCTCTGAACGGTGAATCTTCTCACCCCGGTTTCGCTGTTTCTGATTGCTTTTGGTCAGCGGCAAGGCGATTTTGGCGTCCATGCAATCCAGCGAGTCTTCAAATTCGCGCTGCGTTTCCGGAAGCGAAAAGTCCTGAACGTAATCTTCTTCCGGCATCGGGAAAACGGCAATGAGCGATATGAATCCCTGCTCATACTCTTCTCGAAGTTCATTTACAACGGTTGCGACAAGCTGATCTGCTCCTATCGCCATGCCGTCGAGAAATACGATTGGTCTTTGAGGACGCTTTTTAGACTCTTTTTTAAAGAAATCAGTTAAAAAGTCGGAAAGACTGTCCATGAGCAGAATTTCCGAGTCCGGCCAAATGTCTCTGTGCCCGGTAACGCTGATAATTAACGGGTCAAGGTATTTGCCGTCTTTGTAAAAGAACGGTCTGAGGTCGTCAGTAAGGTCTGAAGGTTTCATTTATTTGGATGATTAAAAAATATTTTACTGCTTTTAATAAACCTTGTCGTCTTTCAGGGCAAGCGTTTATGATATGTCATAAGGATTCTTGTTTGAGCGTTCTATTTTATGATTTGACGAGTATTTATTCAAATTATGAAGATTCTGATTCTCAAAATCGTTGTTTGAATCTTTAATAGCCAGAATTGTTTTTTCTGTTGATTGATTGCATTTGGGGCAGACGTTTATGTTTGAGGCGTACGTCTTTCCACAGTTGGAGCATTTTATAAACGCCGGCAGTTCATCTGACGAATTGGGACGAAGAAGACCTGCTAAGTGGTTAATGCGTTTGCGACCATATTTCCAGAACAGAATATTGAAAACCAGAAAAGCGGCAAATAAACTCCATATAACAGTTGACGCGCCTGGCGAGTTTTCTAAATCCTTGCCAATGCTTTGAGCGTAATTTTCCTGATACATCAGAATAAAATCAAATATGCCATGGAACACAATAGCGTAAAATAAACCTTTGAAAATAACGCGTCCTGTGGCGGCGTCGTCATTTTGGTTGGCAACCTCAAATTTAGCAATCGAGAGATAATATCCCAAAATAACGCCGCAGAAGAAATGGCATGGAATAGTGAAAATAGCGCGACCGAAACTGATGTAATAGGCGGTGAACTCCCCTCCTTCTACAAGGGCTCCTAATACATACGAGATATTTTCGGCGCAGGCAAATCCCAAAGATACAAAAACGCCGTAGACGATGCCGTCAAACCGTTCGTCAAATTCCGGACTGTTCCAAATAAGCTTGCGAAGGAAATACAATTTAAAACATTCTTCTGTACATGCGGCGACGATAAAAGCGTTCCAAAAAGAATTAAAAAATACGCTGGATTGATCTAAGAATAATGAAAGAATTCCCTCTATGATACAAATCGGAAAAATGCTGATTACGCCGCAAAAAAAGGCTCTTACGAGCATGCCGAGAGGTTCTTTATTGTATCGGTCTTTGGCGAAAATATAACCCAAACCTGCAATAACAGGAGCAATTGCTGCGCACAACAGGTAATAATAGTGGTTGTCCATCGAAGGGCGTAGGGGGTAAATGAGCTGTTAGCTATTAGCTGCTAGCTGTTAGCTTGTGAATTTGTAGTTCTTAGCGTTGATATTTAAAGCCTGAGCGCTAAAATAACCAAGCCAGGAGCTAAAAGCTAGAAGCTCTGTTAAATATAAACGACAGTTTTTAATCCCGTTTGCGTTGTGATTCTTTCCGCGACGTCGTCCAGACGCTGGCGGGGCAGGGCGACGACGCCTTTTTCTGCCGGAATGCGTCTGACGGTGTGAACCTGAACGTAGTCGATTTGTCCGTTGGCGTCGAGAATCTTTTCCAATTGGGCGATATAGGCGTCGACTTCGCTGTCAGACGGACCTTCGTCGCCGTGAACGTCTGAAAAAAGCGTTTGAATTATAACTTTGTGCCGTTGAGCGGTTGCGATAATATTGTTTACGCACTTTTCCAGAGGAACGGCGGAACGGTCGATTTTTTTGTAAAAGGATTCTGTTCCGGCGTCGAGCTTGCACCAAATCTCGCCGTTGTTTGCCATTAAAACGTCAACGCCTTCGATAACGTCTGGACGGTCAAGGCAGGTGGAGTTGGTAATAAGCACCAGCTTGACGTCTTTCCCGTCGCATTCCTGGCGAACGTCTGCCGCAATGCGGGCAGCGGGGAGAAAGTATTTGCTCAGCGTTGGTTCGCCGTTTCCGCTAAAGGCAACGTCGTTAAGCCGCCGCAGTTCTTCCGGCGTGGCGTCAAAAGGCGAATGATTAAAAATCAGCCCCTTTAACGCCCCGATAAACAACAGGTGCAGTTCTTCGTGCAAAACGTCCAGATCAATAACGCGATTCTGCGGCGGAACAGTTGACAAATTGTGCTTTTCCACCTGACAGTAGACGCAATTGAAAGTACATTCGCATCCTGGACTTAAGTCGATACCCAGTGAAATGCCTCGAGAACGTCGGCTTAAAACAGGGTATACGTATTTGAAATCTCCCCATCGTGGGGAATGATTTATATATAAACCGCCAATACGGGCTTGATCTATCATTGGGGTATGGGGATGGGGAATAGGG
>JAZRTH010000413.1:0-3651 GCA_045651945.1 Thermoguttaceae bacterium | reverse complement strand
CTTCTCAATACAAGCAGCGTAAGCGTTGCCTCTGGCGCAACGCTGGAATTCAAAGACAGCAATATTTCGTTTAGCAAAGCAATCGCCGGCGAAGGAGATCTTGTTAAATCTGGTACGGGTACGGTAACGCTGACGCAAGCGGTTACGGATTTATTCGGCAACACAACAATTTCCGGCGGCGGACTGACGCTGCAAAATGGCGGAACGCTCAATAACCTTATCGGCGGAAGTTTGATAGCCGACGGCGCTGACAGCGACGTTTTTGTAAATCTTACATCCAATGCTGCTTTAACGCTTAATAACAGTACTGAAATGACCAAGTTTGTCGGTTCGATTACAGCGTCTGGACAAACTATCACAAAGACCGGCAACGAGACTCTGCAAATCTGTACCGGGGCAGAGGGCAAAGTTACCGCCAACAGTTTGGTCGTCTCCTCCGGCGAACTGGATTTCAAAGGTTACATGACAGATTCCATCACGGTTGGTGCCAACGCGGTATTCTCGCCTGGCAACTCCGTTGGCGATGCGGTCTTTGGCGGCGGGTTCATCCTCAAAGAAGGCGCGACGCTGTTAATTGAACAGGACGCAACCGGAATCGATACGCTTACCGCCAGTTCATTTGAACTTGAAGGTTCCGGCGGCAATATTGAATTTGATTTTACAGCGTTTTTGCCGGGTAAAGAGTATGATTATATTTTCTTGACCGATGGTTTTGGCGAAGGTCAGGACGACCCTGGATACTGGGAAAATCTTTATGCTGGAAATCTTCCTGGTTACTTTACCACATCGGTATTTATTAACGACGCGGGCTACGGCGTCGTTCGGCTGACATCTCCCAGCGCCAATGAAATTCCGGAACCGTCAACGTGGGCGCTGCTGGTTCTTGGCGTTGCTGGGTTGATGTACTGGCGGAAGAAAAAATAATAGGCGATCCACGGGTGTAAACCCGTGGGCGTGAGCGAAGAGAACGTAGCGAGAGGGAAGCGTTAGCCAAACTCTCGCTTTTTTGTTTTTGTATAAAAACTCTCGCCCCTCCCTTGATATTTCGCGAGGCTGATCGTATAATGATAATGTTTGGCTTTACTGATGGAAACGGAGATGCAGAATGAAAATAATGGTTCAAATGGACGACAGTTATAAAAAATGGCTCGGTGAACTTTCAGAAAGGTTCAAAATTTCCCAGATCAAAGCGGCGGTTCGAGTTAATAGCGAGATGTTGCGTTTTTACTGGTCGCTGGGCAGAGATATTTCCCGGATGGAGTTTGCCGCCAAATACGGTTCAGGGTTTTATAAAAAGCTAAGCGCCGATCTGAAAGAACTTTTCCCTGGAGTTGGCGCTTTCTCGGAAACGAATTTGCGCTATATGTGACGTTTTTATGAGCTTTATCCACAGGCTGAAATTTCGCCACAAGTTGTGGCAGATTCTTCTCACTCAAATTTGCCACAAGTTGTGGCGGATTTGAATGTGCAGAATATAATCTTTCAAATTCCTTGGGGTCATCATCGATATATACTTGACAAATGCCGCAGCGACCGCCAAAAAGCCCTTTTTTATGTTGATAAAGTCCTTGAAAACAATTGGTCGCGGGCTCTGCTTCTTAACTATCTTGATACCGACCTGTATGAACGGCAGGGGAAAGCTGTAACCAATTTCAAAGCCACGCTCCCTGCAATTCAGGGTGACTTGGCGCAGGCGATTACCAAAGACCCCTATAATTTTGACTTTCTGGCTCTTACGGAAAAGTACAATGAAAAGGAACTCAAAGACGCTCTGATGGATAACATCACCCGATTTCTACTCGAACTTGGCAATGGCTTTTCGTTCGTAGGCAGGGAGTACCGCTTGGAGATTGGCGAGAAGGAAAACTTTATTGATATGCTATTCTTCAATATCAACCTGCGGTGTTACGTGGTTCTTGAGGTGAAAGTTTCCGAGTTCGAGCCTTCTTTTGCAGGACAGCTTGGGACTTATGTGGTCGCGGTAAACCATCAGCTTAAGCAGGACTGGCAAAATCCTGCCGTAGGGCTGCTTGTCTGCAAATCATTGGACAAGATCGAAGCTCAATACGCTCTTGAATCCACCTCTCAGCCGCTTGGAGTGTCGAGTTACGAGCTTTCCCGACTGATCCCTGAGAGTTTCAAAGGCTCCCTGCCGACGATTGAAGAATTGGAAGCCGAACTGAATGAAGATTAGGGGAAGTAACCTTCCGCCTCCTTCACAACGAACACAAATTGATTCTACAAGTCCGTTGTATTTTTGCGGCAAATACCTAGAGGCGGGCAAAACGTCTGCTTTTTAGTTCGTAGCGTCAACTTGTCGGATAAACCTAATATTTTACTTTTACAATTATTCGCCACCCCGGGGCTTGCTTTCTATTTTTAATTGGTTTATATTAGATGTAAACATTTCAAGATATAGCTGGAAGAACGCTTGCGTCCTTACCACGTACCACTAACCACTTACCACTACTTTCCTGCCATGAAAAAACTGCTTTTATCCCTTACCGTTATTGCCGCTATGATTTCCGCGTCGGCGGTTGCTCAGACGGATCCGGTGGCGGAGCCGGATCCGGGCGTGATGTCAGACGCCTATTATCAGATTTGGAACGACGACGTTCAGAAAGCCATCGACGAACGAATCGAGAAGTATCGCAAGGCGGACGCGACCGTCGAGCTGACGGACGTTCAGCCGGGTTCCGAAATCAAAGTCGAACAGATTTCTCACGAGTTCATTTTCGGAGCGCATATTTTCAACTTCAATCAACTCGGAACGACGGAACGGAACGAGAAATACAAGGCTCTGTACGGGACGCTGTTCAATTCCGCGACGATTGCGTTCTATTGGCAGCGCTTCGAGATGGAGCCGGGCAAACCCCGATTCAAAACCGAACAGCGCGACACGGAAGAATTCTGGAACGCCGTAGAAAATCCGAAAAGTCAGCCGCACTGGCGGCGGCCCTCGTCTGACCAGGTTGTAGAATTCTGTAAGTCAAAGGGAATCCGCCTTCATGGTCACACAATAATCTGGGGGAACCAGAAATGGCAGCGTCCAACGTGGCTGTGGGACTACGTCTCCTTGCAGTTCCCGGAAGAGCGCGAGATTCTTTTCAAAACGGCGGAAGCCCGCAAGACGATGACGCCGGAAGAAATCTACAAGCTGGCGCCGCATTACTTCGATACGATGAACGAGCTGTACTGGAATCGCATCCGGATGCTGGCGGAGCATTACAATGGGACGCTTGACAGCTGGGACGTGGTTAACGAAAGCGCGACCGACTACCACGGAAAAGCTGTAACAGGCGACAAAGTAACAAAGAGCAAATACGGACACATCATGCCGGGCGACTACACGTACAATTCGTTCAAAATCGCTCAGGAGGTATTCCCCGATTCCGTCAAGCTCAATATCAACGACTACGCGAACAACCAGAACTACGCCGATCAGGTCAACGACCTCGTTGCTCACGGCGCGAAGATTGACATCGTCGGGTCGCAAATGCACCTGTTCAATCCGAAACAGACGCTGGACATTGCCGCGGGGGCGGAGATTCAGACGCCGACCAAGGTTCTCGAGACGATGAAGATTTTGGCGTCGACGGGACGTCCGATTCACCTGAGCGAAATCACGATTACCTCGCCCAACGACGGCGC
>JAZRTH010000412.1:0-7725 GCA_045651945.1 Thermoguttaceae bacterium | reverse complement strand
CCTTGATATAAATGGGAATCGCTCCGATGGAGTCCGGGTCAAGCGGCAAGTCGGGGTCGCGAATGAGCGTAACGTCGATGTTGTCGCCTTCGTTGTCGAAGTCGCCGCACATGAGTCCTTCAACCATCGCTCGCCCGATATTGGCAAGCGTCTGAGAGGAAATTCCCAGTTCCTTGGCGCGAATCTGGTTGATTTTCAGCTGCAATTCCGGACCACTCAAAACGTAGTTGTTGGGCATCGTTCTGACGCCTGCCTTGGTGTACTTCTCTTCCAGCTTTTTCTGAAGGTTGGCGGCGGAATACCGCAGACGGTCCATGTTCGGTCCGATGACCTCAATGCTTATCTGGTTGGATCCCATGCCTCTGCCGAAGACAGGCCGCTGAGACGCGGAGCCGAACGCGGCGGGAATGTCGTTCATGGCGTCGTTGAGAAGCGGAATGAGGTCGGCGGGATGATCCTGGTCTTTGCTGGTCATCATCAAAAAGGAGTTGGTGGGCGACACAACCATAAAGAAGTCTTTGACGGGCGGAACTCGCTTGATTTGCTCTCCGGTTTTGAAGTCGTAGATGGGCTTCTCTTTGAGGATTTTGTCGGTTTGCTGGTAGTCTTCCGCTTCCCAGAACGGACGAATCTTTTCCATGATGGATCGGCCGATAATGTAGTTTTGTGACAGCGAGTACCCCGGCGGCGTGTTCATCATGCCGTTGATCATGTTTTTGTTGCCCAGGGGCAAGTAGCTTGCCGGCGGCATAAGAGACAGCGACGCCCACAGCGACGCCAGCGTCAGCCCGGCAACGAGAACGATTCGCGTCCATGCGCTTGCAAGAGAGCGTTCCATCAGCGCGTAGGTCAGCGACGAGAACTTATTTGTTACCCAGGCGCCCAGCGGAGCGAGTCCGAACAGGGATTTCGCCGCCTTGACGACCGGGTTTTTCTTTTCCGAAGTCGATTTGAGAATCACAGCGCAGCACGGGGGAATGACGAAAATCGACACAAACAGCGACAGAATAATCGCCCCGGAAATCGCGATGGCAATGTCGGCAAAGATCATGCCGCTTTCTTCCTGAATGGTCAGCACGGGCGCAAAAACCGCAACGGTCGTCAGCGTTGAGGACAGAATCGCTCCCCAGACTTCCGTCGTGCCGTCGTAAGCCGCCTGGCGCGGCGTCTTGCCCATGTGAAGGTGCCGGTCGATGTTTTCCAGAACGACAATCGAGTTGTCGATAACCATTCCAATGGCAAACGTCAACCCCGCCAGCGAAATGACGTTGATCGTCTTGCCCGTCATTTGGATAACGATAAACGTCCCGAAAATGGAAATGGGAATCGCCAGCGAAATAATCAGCGTCGGGCGAACAGACCGCAGGAAGAACAGCAAAACCAGCATCGCGAGAATGCCGCCGGTGAACATGTTGTCGCGAACCAGAGCAATCGCCTGCTCGATGTACGTGCCGTCGTCGTAGAACATGGACGCCCGAATTTTATAGCGGTCGTTTTTGTACATTCGCATCAGTCCGCCCTCGGCTTGAAGCTCATCCATGCGCTTTTTGACGGCGCGGGTAACTTCCAGCACGTTGGCGTCGGACTCTCTGAGAACCTGCAAGCCCATGCACGGCTGACCCCGGAACTGGGAAAACGCCGTTCGCTTTTTGACCGTCAGATAGACTTCAGCGACGTCCTGAACGCGAATGGGAATCCCGTCGTCGTACTTGATAACCGTCTGGCGAATCGGCTCGAGATTGTCGAATCGCCCCAGAACGCGCATTCGGACGTCCAAGCGCCCGCTGCTGACGTCGCCGGCGGACTCGTTGACGTTGTCCGACCGCAGCGCCGCCTGCATCTGGTCAATGGTGATTCCCGCCCGCGCCAGCGTTTCCGGATTGAATCGAATCTGGACTTCCTGCTCTCGCCCGCCGTGAATGGTAACTTCCGAAACGCCTTTGATATTCTCCAGCGCCGGCTTGATATAGCGATCAGCGTAGTTGTAGAATTCCGAGATGTCAAAGTGCGGGTCGTTGGCGGTCGTGTACATTTCAAACATGACAACCGGCTCGTCTGTCTCCGCGCTGGAAAGACGAATCACCGGCTTGTCGACGTCTTCCGGGTACGACGGGACCTCGTTCAAACGGTTGGACGCTTCCTGAACGGCTCGCGACATGTTGAACCCGACGTTGAATTCCAGCGTGATTTGCGCCTGCCCCAGCGACGCCACCGACCGCATTTCGTACAGTCCCTGCAGCGTCTTGAGCCGCTTTTCCTGCTCCATAATAATAGAGAGTTCCACTTCTTCCGGAGAGCGCCCCACCCATCGCGTTGTAACAGTTACCATCGGGCGGTCAACGTTGGGCATAAGCTGAATCGGAACCAGCGTCAGGCATATCGTCCCGAAAAGCACGACTAAAATCACGCCGACGCAGACTTTAACCGGGTTGTCTATCGCAAATTTGATTATATTCATGTTTGGAATTCAGGAAGGGGAAATGGCGGGCAAAGCGCATATATACCGTTTATATATTTAGCATTTTACTGCAAAATAATATTCCGTGCAATGGGGGCTGAACATAAGGTCATGGGGAATTAAGCTGGGAGGCTTCTGGGAACTGCTGGGAGGTTCTGGGAAGCTTCTGGGAGAAAAGCTGATATTCCCAGCAAATTCCCAGCCAATTCCCAGCAAACTCCCAGCAAATTCCCAGCAAATTCCCAGCAAATAAAACTCTTTCTTTCGTCGTTTTGCCTCAGAATTGCATAAATAACACAATAAAAAAACAAAAAGTACAATAAACTCTGTTGTTTCGCTCTTTTTTCGAGTAAAATTGACGTTTTTACGACATTTTTAGAAACAATTATCGTTATTCATCGAATTTTTTCAAAAATTTTGCGTGTTTTACACAATTTTTACAAAAATTCGCTTGACAGGAAATCACTCCCGTGTATAATGAAGTAAAAATTTGAGGGTAATTGCGATTATTTTTTATTCGATTTTGAATAGATAATTTTTTATCTAATAATTAGATAAAATTTTATCTATTGGCTGTCGAATAAGAATTTAGGGATTTTTTGAAGTTTTTCCCGAATTGGTCGGGAACAGTTTTATAACCACAAGCGTCGTAATACTATCACTTGTTGAGAGGGTTTTGTACAAGTAATAGTATTACCCACCTGCCTTAAGTTGTTTGAAGATGAATTAGAGCCATGTTTCACTGTTGTTAGTACACGATTGGTTGGACGGATGTATGATCTGTCCTGGCATTAATTTATCCTCAGGCAATCTATTGAAGAATCGCTTCGGCGATTTTCAGAAAGTTTTTTTTCAACAAATTCGTTATTCAACAAACACCCGGTTGGAAAGTTGAAGAATGATGAATTTTGTTTGCGTCAATTGCAACCCCGCCAAAAGAAAGGAGGATTGATGATGTATTTGTTACTAACCTCCAACCTGCCTCGCACGTTTTGTATTGCCGTTTTTGTTCGACAGACTATGTTTTCGTGCATGTGTTAGTTTTTGCATTTGTCGCCCTAATTTATTAGAGCATGAACGTCAAGAGTATGTTTCAATCAGGTTTAAACCTCTTGAAATGATTTCGGCTAAAAAGTCAGCTCGTTAAAAACATTTCTGTTGAAAATTAATATGTTTTATTGCTGAAATTCCGGAATTATTATTGTTATTAGGACAGCAATTAATTTTCAGTGAAGTGGTTTAATTAACTGCTTTTTATACAACAAATCGGGTTTAACGTTTTTTATTTTTTGTTTTTATTTGAAATTAAACGCGGTTTTTTGGACGCTAACCAAAAATTTTGAGATAATTTTACGCATAGACGCAGATTTGTTGTAACTTTTTTTTCCTGAATTCGTATTACTTTGTTAAAGCGCCAAAAGCTTTACTGGTATGTTCAGGATTTAACAGGACAATTTGATTATTAACTCACTTTGAATACGATGAAAACACTTACTGATAAAACTCGACGCCCTGCCTGCTTTCTTCAGGCGTGGGGCAGCTTTTGCTGTTTGATCTTTATGATAGTCTGCCCTGTCGCGATGTCAAGCGCGAATCCGATTGATTTCTCGCTTGATTCCGAAGACAACGCTGCCGCCTCAGCAGCAGATACAAATTCTGACGACTCTACTGAACGCAACAAAATTGTCCTGATTAAATCTCAGGAAAACATGTCCGACGACTGGAACAATGCTACTTTTTGGTCAACGGGAGAAACCCCCTACAGCGCAAAAGATTCTGCCTTTATCGTTCCCGGCGGAATGCGCGTTCGCAGCCGCAATAACATGAGCATTCAAACTTTTGGCAAGGAGAATGCGAATAATTCGCTGTATATCGGGTATGATGCCGACGGCAAAACAATTTCTACGGAGAACGGCATTCTCCATCTCAAAGCCGCGGTTCAAAAGGACGACACGATTACTGTCAACGACCTTGTTATTGGCAACGGCGAAGTTTTCCAGGGAACCGCTAACGCTCACGTTACTCTCAACGGAAACGTAACCATCAACGGGAACGCTGTTTTCCGCCTCAAAGCTGAAGCGACAACCAGCACAGAAAAGCGTTCTTTTATCGTCAACAGTACAATTTCCGGGGGCGGGAATTTGACGTTTTTAATCGAAGACGATAAAGACACTCACCTTTCGCTGATGAGTACGTCGAGTGAATCCAACCCCTTTACTGGAAATGTTACGATTGCCCCCAACACCGGAGTTACGCTCAGTGGTACAGACGCGTTTTGCCACGCTTCCAGCTTTGCCAACAACGGTAAGCTTTATCTTGCCGCCGACCAGACGCTCAACAATCTGTCTGGAACCGGGACAATTGACGTTGGAGAATATCAATTGACGCTGTATAACGATAAGCTCAGTCAAATAACCGGCGGCATGGACGGCGATGGTTCAATTTATAAAACCGGCGATGGTACGCTGCAGATTATTACCGCTGCCGGCGGCGCGGTCAGAGCGGAAAGCTTTGTTATCTCTTCCGGTCGTTTGGATATGGAAGGCTATTTCGAGGGAACTCTCAAGGTGGTAAACGACACAATAGAGATCGAAGAAGCCGCAACTTTCTCCCCGGGCGTTGGCATTGGAGCGCTTGACATTGACGGCGATTTCATTCTCCAAGATGGCGACGTTTTGCTGATGGAAATTGGCGGAACGAGTTTCAATCTCAACGATCAGCTGTTTGTTTCCGGAACGTCAACGTTCCAGGAAGGGTCGATTGTGGAGTTTATCCTGGATACGACTTCTGGCTATGATCCGGAAGAAAACGACAAGATCGGCGTTAAAATGCCTAAAGTCGATTGGACGAAAACAACGTTTTTTTCTCAGAACTTTACGCTGTCCAACTATGACGAACTCTCCGGAATTCAATATTTGGGCGTCCATCCGGACTCCAAGGTTGTTCCGATGGAAGACGATGACGTACCCCCTGCCGTTCCAGAGCCGTCCACGTGGGCTCTGTTGATTCTCGGCGTTGTCGGTCTGCTGTATGTGCGTAAACGAGTTAGGAATTAGGAGTTGGCGCTTAGTAGAATCGCCCGGAAAATGAACGACAATAATCGGGAGCGGGTTTGTCAACCGTGCGGCAGCGCGTCACGCCACCGGTTGTCTTCCGCACAAATTCCGTTCAATCCGGCGTTTCTATCGCACTACCGTCGTTTTTGACTGTTTTTTATTTATCAATACACTTGTTTTGTGTATATTTATCACTCAATTTTACCTATTTAAAAATTTTTTTCAAGATTTTTCTGTTTGGCGCTTTTCAATTTTAAAATTTGTTGTATAATAATTTAGACTAAATAAATGGAAAAAGTATATTTAATTAAGTCAGAGGATTCTGACGCAGAAGTTAATTATACACAGGAATTAATAATGGCACAATACACATTTCCCACCTTGCGTAGTTTAACAAGCAATCTGTTGATTCCCTTTGTTTTGATTCTGTTTTGTTCTTCTTTTGTCAAAGCAGACAATACAGACCTCAACGAAGGTTTCATTCACGGATACTGGTTTGAGAACAGTTATTCCGACATTACAGGAATGAATTCCGGAACGATTTGCAATCCAACAGACATGTCTATAACCCAAGATGGTTTTATTGGACAGGCGGCATCGTTTAATCACAATGGTCAAGGTTATATTCGTCTTGAGGACTCTTACAATACCGCTTTTGGGATTGGATCTGGCAAGAACGGAAAAATGACGATTTTATGCTGGTTCAATCCAATAATAAATAATGTGAGTTCAGATGGAGAATCTCACGTGTTAATTTCAAATTCCGATTGGACCAACGGCATTAATCCCGGCATCAATTTTGACGCATCGTGGAGGGGCGGACCATTCATAAACTTTGCCGATGGTTCTAACAGAGTCGATATCAATGCCAGCGAAAGCAGTTATCATCATGAAATCGGTCCTCATGTCGTTAAACACAATCAGTGGCAGTTTGTTGCAATTACCGCAGATTTTGAAACTAACAAGGCAGTTCTATATTACGGAACTACAGACGGAACGCTTCAGCAATTCACCAGAGACTGGTGGAATGACGGTACTTTATCTCTTGAGAATATCAGCTCTTTTTTGAGCGCTTACAACTGGCAAATTGGTCACGATATTGCTGAAGGCGATTATTTCTTTGGTCGTATCGATGAAATGGGCATTTGGAATCGCGCGTTGACAGCAGATGATATCAATGCGATTTATACGGCGCAGAAATCGGGAACGTCGTTGAGCAGTATGCTGACATTTGCATCGTCGTCAATAACTGTCCAAAACGGCGCGTATACAGACCCTTTAACGTGGAATGGCAGCGTCATTCCCCAAGTGGATGCCAACGTTACAATTGATTCTGCCGTTACAACCGATGGCAGAACGTTCAACGGCGAAGCCGTTATCACTGAAAACGGCAGTTTATCCGCCACAGGCTGCGTCTTTGTTGGACATAGCTTTGAAACTAACGCCAAACTGACAATCAACGGCGGCGACAACGTTTTCAGCGGAAACTCCACAAACAGTCTCTCAAGCGCGTTAGTCGTCGGATTCCAGGGAGGAGCAGGCGAGTTCGTTCTCAACGACGGTACTATTACGGTTTCCGGAAAAACGCATGTTGGTTACGAAGCGGGCGGAACCGCAACGTTTACTCAAACTGGCGGAGAATATAATTCCACTCAAGACATTTACGTTGCGTCAACGGCAAATACAACAGCTTCTTTGAATATTTCCAATGGCGTCCTGACCACGACAGGAACCATTGCTATCGGAACCGGCGAGGATTCAACCGCTCGAATGATTGTTTCCAACGGAAATGTTTCTGCAGCGAATTTTCAAATTGGCTGCAGCGGAGCGGGCGACTCTGCAAAGTTGGTTATTACCGGCGGCTCTGTTGAGGTAACCAATTCCATATACGGTTCCGGCAATTCCAACTCTGGAAATATTTATATTTCCGGAACTGGTCAACTGGTATTAAATTCAACCAACTCTAGCGCCATTCGCGAATTGACGAAACTTTGTGTTGAAGGATCGGGCAGCGATGGAACTGGCGTTTTACGTATTATGAACAGCTGTGGCGGCAACGCCGCAATAACGCTTACCAACGATACGGTTATTGGCATTGAATCCGGCAAGACGTTTACTCAAAATGCGGCTATTACAGAAACTAAATCCAGCGTTTTGACCATTATTGGCGGCGGAACGCTCTCTCTGTCCGCTCAAAGCGATTTTACAGGC
>JAZRTH010000411.1:0-1595 GCA_045651945.1 Thermoguttaceae bacterium | reverse complement strand
GATCGCAAAGATCGCAAAGAAATGAAAACGGACGCGAAGCGTCCAACTAGAACCGCGTTAGCGGTTCAATATTTCTAGCCGTGGGTTTTAACCCCCGGACTAATGAACACGCAAAAAAGAATATCGTCAAATAACCTTTTCCGTCTGTCCTCCTGTAAGGAGGGCGGGAGGAAAAGGAACTGCAACGATTAGACAAACCGGATTGTGTAATCGCCCGTAAACCTCACGCAAAGTTCGCAAAGTTCGCGAAGTTTTAAAAACTATGCGTTCTTTGCGTTCTTTGCTGCTTAAAAATTCTTCGGCAAGCGTCGCCTGCCCATGAACGGACGGCTCACATCAACGATCGTCTCATTCCTCGACATCAACTCTCACCACGTACCCGTACGGCGGGAGGTCGTAGTTGAGGTCGGTAAACGTCCCGTTTTGAATCGGCGCGAATTGCGGCGAGACTTTGGAATTGACCCAGACTTTAACTGGGTTCTTCGTCGTGTTGACCACAACCAGAGCGTTTTTGTCGCCCAACTCGCGTCTAAAGGCAAGGACGGAGTCCATCTTGTCGTTTTCAAGCCAGACGATTTTTCCCGCAGTAAAGACGTCGTTTGAGCGCCGCAGCTGAGCCAGCTGACGAATCAGAGCGGTTCGCGCCTGACCTTGCGGCGTCTGAGCCAAAGACCAGTCCACGCACACCGTCGGGGTACTCAGATTGGCTTTCTTCGCCTGAGCGGTGTTTCCAAAGAGACACTGCGGGCTGACATCGGCAACCTCCTGACCGCCGTAAAGCATCGGGACGCCGTCCTGAGTAAACAGAAGCGTCAAGACCGCGTTGACGCCCTCGAAAGTGTACTCCTTTTCAGGACGATTTAACCGCTTGTCGCTGGCGATGTCGTGGTTGTCGATGTAACGCAGGAACCGCGCGCCCTGTACGTTTTGTGACGCTATCGACAGACACCGACTTCTGTAGGCAGACGCCGGCTTGCGGCCGCAAAAGGCGTCGTTGAGCGTTCCGACAAACGCGAAACTGTAGTTGACGTCAAACGCTTCAACCAGAGATTGCGGTTTTGTCCCCTCGTTGATAAACCCGACTTCAGGGTTAATCTTTTCGCACCGCCTGCGGGCTTCCTCCCAGAACGCGACTGGAATGCGGTCGCCGACGTCCATGCGGAACCCGTCCGCCTTGTAGTCGCGAACCCACTGTTCCATGTTTTGAATGAGGTACTCGCGCAGCTCCGGCGACTCGAAATTCAGCATGGGGAAATGCCATCTGCCATTTTTGACCGCGCCGGTTTCGTCACGTTGAACGAAGTCCGGATGGCTTTCAATAAAGACTGCTGTGGGACCGCAATGGAAAAAGACCATGTCGAGCATAACCCGCATTCCCAGCGCGTGAGCGGCGTTGATAAAGTCCTTAAGATCCTGATTGGTTCCGTATTCCGGGTCGACGTTGTAATAGTCCTTCATGCGATACGGATTGCAAGGGTTCTCCATTCCAGACGCCTTCTGCCGATCGCTCCAAAAGGCTTTGTTCGTATCGTCGTCCGAAACGAAAACCGGGCACAAGTAAACCGCCGTTACACCCAGTTTGGCGATAGACTCGA
>JAZRTH010000410.1:0-1621 GCA_045651945.1 Thermoguttaceae bacterium | reverse complement strand
ACGCCCCATGCTGCGCCGTAACCGCCACATGCTGTCGCCATGTTGTAACCTTTCTGACGGTTCAGGATGTCGTCGCAAATAAGCGTTTCCAACCAGTCTGCGGTGTCGATCACGACGGTTTTAAAGTCATGCTCTTGCTTCATGATGCAGTCAAGATTGTCGTCGAATTCTGCAATAGTTTTCGCGACAGGAAACTGCGGAACGTGCTTCAGCGCGCTTAATCCGTCTTCGGTCGGAATGAAGACAGGTCTAAACGCCTGACTTGCAAACGTGCTTTTGCCGATGCCGGGAATGCCATAAATGACAATTCGCGGGGCTTTGATCTGCGCACCAGCATCTAATCTTTCTTTCAGTGTCATTTTAATCCTTTCAAAATCTATTGTTACATTGTTGAAAAATATTTGGTGGTTTGAAATCGGCTCGTAAATTCGTCCGTCTTTGCGTCTCCGGCGAAATCCCATAAATCCTTCCTGACCTGGTCTTGTGCAGCGAATAACGGATTGTCATTGATTCGGAACTTAAACAATCCGCAGCGGAACGGTTCCTCTTTCTCGATTGCGACCAGGACAACGGACGGTCGAATGTAATAGCCGTCAACCGTGCCGATGTTTGCGCGTCGTCCGACAACCATTTGATAAAACGCCATTTGGTAAAAATACCCATAGTCTTTCGCATCGTTGGCGAACGTGTCCAGGGATCGCGTCGTTTTAAGGTCAACGATTGTGTTACTCTCGTTATGCCAATAATCAATCCTGCACTGGCACTTGACGGACGCTGGAATGTTGCCACGTGTAACAGTTAATTCAGCTCGGCAAACCGCCTCCGGAATTCCGCCCTTGAAATACTGTCCCGCTGCGTGCGCGTGAACGTGTTCCCACATCAGGCGGATGTTGGCGCCGTCTTCTTCTGACAAGCATACTTTGTCCGGATACTGTGAAGCCCATTCGCGGAACTTGTCTGTATCGCGTCCGTAGGGCTTTCCCGTCTTCGGGTTTACCGGCGAACCGCCTACGATGTAACGGTCGTTGAAAGCGTTCCAACCCTCGCAAATAACGACGTGCGCAGCTCTCCCGAATTCGTAGGCGGACGTGTCCCGCTGCGGGAGTAATCCGGTTTCCTTCATGTAAAAAACGGACGGGTCTTTGTGGTACTCATACAGCCGATGGCTTGACATGAATTCGCTTTGTTTGTCGCGGTAATCCTCGAAGGATTCAATCTCAAAAATGTTGTCAAACATTCTCGGGTTCCTCCAAATCTTTAGCGGTTTCGTTGATGTCGTTCGCCTTTTGTTGCCATGCGACAGCATAATCACTCATAGCGTCAATCAGCTTGTCTTGCAGAGCCTGTCCGATTCCTGGCATCTTCTCGCGATAGTCTTTACATGACCATTCCTGGACAGCGCCCAACGTTGCAAAATTCGCCTCGATTTTATCCATCTGTTTTTCGGTAAATCCGGTTAAAACTCGGACGCTTTTCAGCTTCCATTCGTCCGGATCGACCGTTTCGACAGCTGGCGGTTGTTCCGCTGCATTCTCGGTCGGTTCGCTCTGATCCGCAGCAACGTCGTCGAACGTCAACTGAATGCCGTTCCCGTTGGTCAAGATGTAATCGTTCTGTTTCT
>JAZRTH010000409.1:0-2058 GCA_045651945.1 Thermoguttaceae bacterium | reverse complement strand
TCGGTCTACGGAACCGAAGGTTACAGGTTCGAATCTTGTGAGGCGTATTTTTCAGCCTTGCGCGTTATCGCAAGGCTTTTTTGTTTCTTGTTTGCCAGCGTTGGATGTCTCTTCAGTAATGTATACAAATATGCGTCAGGTCGATGTAAAAATGCAGACCGCGCAGAACCATCAGAATTCCAACGAAAACGGCGTAAACGTTGTTCATGCAAAGCAGATTCGAGGGCGTCCGGCATAGAAAATAGTAGACAATCAACGAAGCGTAATAAACGCTCATACAGGAACAGACAAGCAGCGTTAGCCCGTCAAAGACGAGGAATGTTATCAGAATTATTAGTACAGCTGGAAAACGAACGATTAAATCGAAAAGAGACAATACAAATGCAATCGCCAGGATTGCGGCAAAGAACGCGTAGGGAATGCACGGCAGGAGTTCCCCGATTTGAATGAGGGTCGCAGGCGCGTCCGTTTTCTTTGATAAATAAACGGACTGTAAACGATAGCCTGTAAAAATCCAGACGGAGGCGATTAGCCCGTCAATGACGCAAACGAACCACGATGGAAGAAACCACGGAAACGGGTCGGCTTGGTACTCTCGAATTATATTCTCCCGGACGTTTTCGTAACCGTCGTAGAGCAAATAGAACGCAGCGGCTTCGCAGAAAACAATCGTCAGCAAAACGATTGCGTATTTCCATCGTGTCGGGATTTTCTGGAATGCGTTCATAATTGGCGGTCTAAGTCAATCTGTTAAGGAGAAATTATTTCTATAGTTAGTATATTGGGAGAATTAGTCCTTGTCAAGATGGTGTACGCAATAATCCTTGTAAAAAACAGACAAGATGAGAAGCTGATCCGCGTCCTGAAAGGACGCAACCCTTGTAACCGTGGGCTTCAGCCCACGGAATAAACGCGATATACTCCCCCTATCGCTTTAGCCGCATTTTCTCCCGCGCCCCCATCGGGGGCGCGGGAGAAAATGCGTATTCGTCGATATTTAATTATTCATGTTTCCCCCTCCGGCGGTTGAAACCGCCGGTTATAGAGAGTTTCGTCCCTCCGGGACTTTAGCGAACTAACGTCCGCTGTCGCTACCGCGACGTATTATCCTCAACGTTTTTCTTTCCTTCAGATAAATCTATTGAACGCCGGAGTATTGCATATACCCCTTATCGGATGAGCCAAATATATATCTATATCATCGAAATACCATCTTTTCGGCGAAACTTTTCAATTACAGCTTGCCATTCTGGAGAATCATAAGGAATTTTTTGTTCATAAATTAGCATGTGTTCTAACTCAATGTATTCATGCCATTCTTTAGAATTTCCCAAATACTCCGATTCGCAGATTTCATAAGTATGGAAACCACAATCTAACATAGTTTCTACTAACTTTGACCAAAATCTATAACGTCCCCATATAGGATAACGTTCCCATGACAATTTTAGGATGTCATCTTTCGAATAGCCTTTTTGTTGAAGCTCGTAACAACATTCATTAACTTTCTGACGAAGATTCACAACTTCCTGTTCACTAGAAAGTGGACACCTTGGACAAAGTACTTTTATCATCATTCAACCTTCTAAACTATAGAATAGAAATAATTTTCATTATTTCTATTCATAACGTTCTTTTAAGCAAAAGCGAATCGCAGGTTTACATGGATTTCACTTGCGCTTGATCGACGAAATCAGCGCCACACAACAACGTTCCACCCTTTGACAGTTCTAACGTTGACTGCAAAGGTTCTATATTATTATAACGCTTTTTCTTTTAAAAAGTAACAGATATTGCGGGAATTTTTGGAGAATGTTCAAATTTTGTTTGTGATAATAGGTAAGGAAATTGTTCTCATAGCTTTAGCTGTGAGAACAATTAAAAAACAAAAAATCGTAGCCCACGCCTTTAGGCGTGGGATCAAAATCAAATAAAAAGATATATTTTAACGCCTGAATCCCTCTCCCCTCCCCGCCCCTAAAGGGGCGGGGAGGGGAGAGGGGGAAAGCGTTTTTGAGAGGAGCTTTTATCTAGTCCCCCAGATAAATCTGGGGGCTA
>JAZRTH010000408.1:0-2900 GCA_045651945.1 Thermoguttaceae bacterium | reverse complement strand
TGAAAGTCAACAAACAGGCGTCGATGGCAGAACTGAGCGCGTTAGCCAACTTCCTTCTTCCCCCGTCCGGGAATTACGGAGCCGATCGGGTTGACGAGTTCATCGAACGCGTCGAGCAAATCTGCAAAACGCTTGGCGTTCCGCGCCGACTGAACCAATTGGGCGTTCATCTCACCCAGATTCCAGCTATTGCTCGCGGATCGCTGGGCAACAGCATGAACGGGAACCCCAAAGAGCTTTCCGTTGTCGAGATAATCGAGATTCTGGAAAAGGCGTTCTGAGACGTCTTTTAGCTGCAGTGCGCCCACGGGGTTATTCCCGTGGTTTGTCTATTGATTGCGGCGCCGCTTCACTCTGCGCTCCTAACTCTCGCCGCCCGCTACTCCTTGACTTTTTTGATTAATATGGAATAATAAAATCTTTCAGACCGGGCGGGAACGAGGCGTTGTAGATCGTTCCTAAGCGTCGGCAATTTAGCATTTTACTTAACCATACCGAATCATGTCAACAGAATCGAACTTCAATCCTGATAAAATGAAAAATCTGGTAACGCTTTGCAAACGCCGCGGAATCCTGTTCCAGTCGAGCGAAATCTACGGCGGTTTGAACGGATTTTGGGACTACGGCCCTCTGGGCGTCGAAATCAAGCGGAACGTCAAGGAAGCGTGGTGGCACGACATGGTTCAGTCTCACAACGAGATGGTTCTCATGCCCGGCGCGCCGTCCAAATTTGAGATGGTTGGGCTGGACTGCTCGATTATTATGCATCCGCAGGTTTGGAAATGCTCCGGGCATTACGACCTGTTCCACGACGAAATGGTGGACTGCACCGAAACGAAGGGGCGTTACCGATACGACCAGATGCTCGGCCGCTGGGCGGAATGCAAGGGACAGAAAGCGTTTATCACCGCAGACCCGAAAGCGGAAGACGCCGAACAGGAAATCCATCGCCGCGCCATGAAGTTCTTCAACCTCCGCGCCAAAGACGAAGGAGAACTCAAGTTTACGTCTGATTTGACGTCCCTGACCACGCTTGACGACTTCTCCCAGGTCTTGGCTCCGGAAGCGAAACGCGTCGGCACGCTGACCGAACCGCGCGAGTTCAACCTCATGTTCAAGACGATTGTCGGTGCGCTGGGTACGGAAGAAAACGCCGCGTTTTTACGTCCGGAAACTGCGCAGGGCATTTTCGTCAACTTCCGCAACGTGGTCGATTCGACCCGCGTTCGCGTCCCGTTTGGCGTCGGTCAGATTGGGAAATCGTTCCGCAACGAGATTACCCCGCGAAACTTCACGTTCCGATCCCGCGAGTTCGAGCAGATGGAAATTGAGTTCTTCTGCCCGCCGGAAGAGTCCCGGCAGTGGTACGAATTCTGGCGCAATCGCCGCTACGAATGGTATCTGAAAATGGGGTTATCGGGCGACCGCTTGCGCTTGCGCGACCACGAACAGGCGGAACTGGCGCACTATTCCACCGGCACGGCGGACATCGAATACTCTTATCCGTTCCTTCAGCCGGGCGAGTTCGGCGAGCTGGAAGGCATCGCTCACCGCGGGGACTTCGACCTGAGAAGTCACATGGAAGGCAAGCTGGTTGCCAAAGACGGTCAGCTGACGCTGGAACTGGACGAAAACGGCAAGCCGAAACATCGCGGGTCTGGAAAGGATATGTCCTACTTTGACGACTTAACCAAGAAACGCTTTATCCCTCACGTTATCGAGCCGTCTGCCGGAGCTGACCGCGCGACGCTGGCGTTCCTGTGCGAAGCGTTTCAGGAAGATCAGGCGCCGGACGAAAATGGCAACATGACCTCCCGCACCGTTTTGCGTCTTCACCCCCGTTTGGCGCCGTACAAAGCCGCCGTTCTCCCGCTGGTTCGCAAAGACGGCATGCCGGAACTGGGCGCTGAACTCTACGGGGAACTGAAAGAACATTTCCCCTGCTTCTACGACGAAAAAGCCGCTATCGGACGCCGATATCGCCGTCAGGACGAAATCGGCACGCCGTTCTGCGTTACGATTGACAGCCAAACCCTCGTCGACGGCACCGTAACCGTCCGCGACCGTGATACGCTGGAACAGTCCCGCGTTAAGAAAGACGAAGTCGCCGCGTTCATCGAAGAGAAGATTAAAGGGTAACTGAACTGTTACTAAAGAAATCTGCGGTTAGCAGCCAGAGCGTTTTTGCGTTCTGAGCGCTAACCGCTATTTTGATTTATATTCTGAATTGCCGATGATAATTAAAGCAACATGCCAAGGTCTATTATTGACCTATGGCGGGCTGTTCTGATGATCAAGTCATTTTTTCACCTAAACGTCCTTCTGCATCACTTCGTCAATATGCTGGAAGATTTCCAGTCCATTTTCGTACCACTCTCTCGCGGCAGAATCATTTCCAGCAGCTTTCTCCAAATCGCCAAGGCGATTATACAAAGCGTTCAAATCCCGCAAGATGATAATATCCATCGGCATCAAGTTGGCAAGCCACTTTTCAATTTCCAGAGCCTTCTCATACCACGATCTCGCGGCGTCTACGTTCCCGGCGGCGATCTCCAAATTGCCAAGGTTATTGTATGTAAAACTCAAGTCCAGCTGGGCGTTAACATCCTCCGGCATCATATCTGCCAGCTGCTGATCAATATTCAGAGCCTTCTCATACCACGATCTCGCGGCGTCTACGTTTTTGGCAGCGCTCTCCAAATTGCCAAGACGATTGTATGTAATACTCAAATCCCGCAGGGCTTGAACATTGTCCGGCATCATTTCTGCCAGCCGCTGATCAATTTCCAGAGCCTTCATGTCCCACTCCCGCGCATCGACAGCGTTTCCTGAGGCTCTCTCCAAATCGCCAAGACGATTGTATGTAATACTCAAATCCCGCTGGGCGTTAACATCCTCCG
>JAZRTH010000407.1:0-7628 GCA_045651945.1 Thermoguttaceae bacterium | reverse complement strand
TTCGCGCCCAGCAGGAACAAGTCGTGTCGGACGTAATTCTGTCCGCGCTGCGATACGTGCAGCAATACCCACAAGGCGAATTCCAAGTTATAGCAACTCGGAATCCACAACTCGCGATACAATTTACTGTCGAAACAGACGTTCAAAGAATTCCCGATTCTATACAAGAGCTTTTTCAAGGAATCGCGGACGAAACGTACTGCAATGACGTTTCCGATACATCGGCTAGCGTCAAGGCGATTTTCCCCGGTTCGTTCAATCCGATTCACGACGGGCATCGGCGAATGCGCGCGTTGGCGTCGGCGATTCTGCATTGCCCGGTCTGTTACGAGCTGTCCGTTTTGAACGCGGACAAACCAACAACGTCGCCGGGCGAAACAGCATGGCGTCTCAACGAAATCGCTAAAATGGACGCTCAAGCCGAGGTGATTCTCTCCCGAACGCCGCTGTTTATCGACAAAGCCCGAAAGCATCCCGGGGCAACGTTTGTCGTCGGCGCGGATACGATGGCGAGAATAAACGATCCCAAATATTGCCAAAGCGAATCGGCGTTTAACGAGATGATAGCGGAATTCACGCGTCTGAAAATACGCTTTCTCGTCTTCGGACGCCCCTCGTCAGACGGCGCGTTTTCGTCTCTGGAAACCCTGCATTTAATCGACGCACTGCGTCAGCTTTGCATTTCCGTCCCGGAAGACGAGTTCTGCTGTACGCTCAGCTCAACGGAAATTCGAAAGGGTATGTCGATTTAGCGAGAAGTGAGGAGTTGAAAGAATTGTCACCATTTTCAAATCACCAAATTTTCCACCATGGCTTATTTTTCTTTTCCAATTCTTTTAACTGTTTTTTAGCGTTTTCATTTCCCTGATTTGCCGCCTGACGATACCAATTTATCGCTTCTGCCTCATTTATTTCAACGCCATTACCGTGTTCATAACAAGAACCAAGATTATATTGCGCGGCAGCGTTTCCATTTTCTGCCGCTTGTTGATACCATTTAATCGCTTCAGTCTCGTCTTTATTAACGCCTTCGCCATTTTCGTAACAGGCGCCAAGATTATTCTGGGCTTCGGCATTACCCAGATCTGCCGCTTTGAAAAACCATTTTATCGCTTCAGCCTTGTCTTCTTCAACGCCATAGCCATAATAATAGCAAACGCCCAGAGTGTTTTGCGCCTTGGCATGTCCTTGATCTGCCGCTTTACGATACCATTTTACCGCTTCAGCTTTATCTTCAGCAACGTCGTCGCCTTTATAATAACAAGAAGCAATATAAAATTGTGCATCAGAATCGCCCTGTTTTGCCGCTTTATAATACCATTGAAACGAACCTTCTTGCGGTCTGGTAAAATTGTAAACAGTACAACTGCCAATTAAAAGCGCTGCAATAAAAAAGATCCAGCCGATTATGCGCTGTTTTAGCGACTGTTCCTTTCGCTGTCGATTTATTTTTTCTTCGGCTTCGCGACGTTTCCGCTCCTCGTCTTCCAGCTTTAGACGCTTTTCCTCTTCTGCAATTTCGATAGCCAGCTGTTCAACGCTGTCGGCTATCCAATGGATGAGCGTTTCCAGATTATATGAAGAAAAATTTGGTTCGGGATATTGTTTGACCTCGCCGTTTTCGACAACGTCGCGCGTATCGTTGACCGCCGCTACCGGGATAAGTTCAAAATTATGGTTTTTCTGATATTGCCCGTATAAATACGGAAGATAATGATTGACGTATTCATCAAAATTGCCGTTGAATTTTTGATCAACCTCCGGCTTGTATTTGTCGTACTGACTAAACGCAACCGCCATGCGGCGAGGAATGTTGTTGCTCAGTTGAAGAGTATGGAACATCTGATCCAAATCTACAATCTCGCTGGCGGCGTCCGACGTTGACAACAGGTCTTTCATGTTGACTAAAAAAATCAACACGTTGGCAGAGTGGATGCTGCGATAGACTCTTCTTAAATCTCTGCCAAAAGAAAAAAGATTCGGGTTGTTTGTTTTGAATAAAGAACGCATATCCTGACCGGCGCAGTCGAGAAACTGAACTGTCGCCTGACAGTTTTTGGTATTCAGCTCCCATTGCAGTTCGATTAATTCTCCCGCTGGCGTGGACGGCGGCCATTGACCGTTGTTGAGCGTCTGCCAGTTGCGCTGCGTGTACAAGAGCGTTTGACGTCTGTTGGGACCGAACGGCGCAAGAAAAATATTTTCTAAAGACATCTGCGCCATCTTCATTGCCAACGTTGTTACCAATACGGTTTTGCCGGAACCGGTCATTCCAACAATCGCGATTTTTACTGGACTGGAAGTTGATTCTGCGCTCATGATAAATAATATAATATTCCGATTGAAATCAATCAGAAGACGCTTTCTGATTACAGTATTATTGTTGCCATATTAAAAGACTTGTTACAATGGCGAGTTTATTATAATACCTATTAATAAATAATACAAGAGGGAGGATGGAAAAATGACAAATTTGAATGCGATAAATGTTGATCGCACCCCCGCCTCGCCGCCGCCGGTACGGGTTGTAAATTATTAAGAAAAGAGTATAATTTCAGGACCGTTTGAAAAGGAGGATTCCCAAATTGAGTATTACGTCAGACGACGTCAGTTATTATGACTATGACCTGCCGAAAGAGCTGATCGCTCAGCAGCCGTTGGCTGACCGCGACGCCGCGAAAATGATGGTCGTCAACCGTCAAACCGGCGAAATCGCCCATCGTCAAGTCGGCGATTTTATCGACCTGCTCACGCCGGCGGACGTCGTTGTACTCAATAACACGAAAGTCGTTCCCGCCCGGCTGATTGGCGTTCGCGTTCAAACCGGCGGGCATTGGGAAGGATTGTTTTTGGAACTGGCGCCGTCTCCAGAATCGCCCGTCGTTCCCTGGCGATTGATTGGCTCGACCCGCGGCAAGCTCCTGCCGGGAGAACGGGTTCAGCTCAAAGACGTCAACGGGCAAGACGACGTCGTTCTCCGTTTTGAAACCAAGGCGCAGGATGGTTCCTGGACGGTCGTTCCCGAGTCGGACGAGAATTACCTGACGATTCTCGATAGAGTAGGGCGCGTTCCCATTCCGCCGTACATTCGTAACGGACAGATGGACGAGTCCGACAGGAACAACTATCAGACCGTATTCGCTCAGGTTCCCGGGGCTGTTGCCGCTCCCACGGCGGGGCTTCACTTTTCCGAGGAAACGCTGGACAAGATTCGACAAAAAGGCGTCGATATAGAATACGTTACGCTCCACGTTGGAATCGGGACGTTCAAACCGATCAGCGTTACAAAGCTGTCGGAACACGAAATGCACTGCGAGTACGCTCAAATTGACGCCTCCACCGCAGAACTGCTCAATCAGAAGCGTCGCGCCGGCGGGCGTCTGTTTGCAATCGGAACGACAAGCGTCAGGACGCTGGAGTCCGCGGGGCAGACTGGCGAAATCCTCCCCATTGCCAAACAAACGAACCTGTTTATCAAACAACCGTATAATTTTAAAGCGGTTGACGCCATTTTGACAAATTTCCATTTGCCCAAATCGACGCTGCTGGTTATGATAAGCGCGTTCGGCGGTTACGACTTGATAAAAGAAGCCTATCGACAGGCGATTGAAAATAAATACCGTTTTTATTCCTACGGCGACTGCATGGTAATTATTTAGGCAGTAGGCAGTAGTCAATAGGCAGTAGTTTAATTTTACAACTCCCTAAAAGCATGAAAGAAGAAGACATCCTCGTTATTCCGACCAAGGCGTTTCACGACGCTGGTTATTTTCAGGGATTTTCCCTGCTCAAAGAAGAATTCATTCGCGGTCTGCTGACTGAAGAGAACGTTTCCTTCCGCCGTCGAGCCGACATGGAAGGCGATCCGTCCTATAAGCAGCTCATTCCGTACATGATTATCCGATACACCGAACCGGACGGAACGCAAAAGCTGTTCCGCTACGTTCGCGGCAAGGGCATGGGCGAAGGGCGTCTGCACGAAAAGCACTCCGTCGGCGTCGGCGGGCATATATCTACTGAAGACGTCCAGTCCCAGGGCGGCTCCGCCAACTCCAAAGGCTGGGAAGCATACCATCTGGGCATGCTTCGCGAGCTGTCGGAAGAAGTCGAAATGTCGACGCCGTACAAGTCCACTTGCGTTGGTCTGATTAACGACGACCTGACCGAAGTCGGCAAAGTCCATTTGGGCGTCGTCCATATTTTAGACGTCGAAACGCCGGACGTCGCCGCCAAAGAAACCGACCTGCTGCGAAGCGGATTCGTTCCGGTTGAAGAACTCATGAAAGACCTCGACCTGTTTGAATCCTGGTCGAGCATTTCACTTAAAGCGTTGTTTGGTTAGTTGCGAGTTGCGGTAATTGCTTACGGGGGGCGGGTATTACCCGCCTAAAAAACAAACAAACTTTGATTTCGCGGACAATGTCCGCTCCCCAGAAACATTTTCCCATCCCCCTTTTTCCCTACCTACAAAGATGTCAATCGAACTTACTTCCGTTGCTGCTGCTGAAGTGCTCAACGTTATGGAAAACCAGGAACTGGACGCCGACAAGACGTATCTTCGCGTCTTTATCAGAAGCGGCGGATGCAGCGGCATGAACTACGCTCTGGCGTTCGACGAAAAATACGACAAAGACGTCGACGCCATTTATCCTCAAAACGGCGTTAATGTTATTACTGCGAAGAAATTCGCCCAGTTCCTCGACGGAAGCTCAATCAACTTCCTTGACAACGCTATGGGACGCGGTTTCCTTGTCGAAAACCCGACCTTTCCCGCCAACGCTGGCTGCGCCGGCTGCCATCATTGATTTGGGGAAATAGAGAATAGGGAATAGTACTTCGCCTTCGGCGAATTTAACTCCCTACTGCCTACTGCCTACTGCCTACTGCCTACTGCCTCCCATGCATCGCTGCTATTGTCCTGACCTGCCTGATACTGGAATAATCGCCCTGCCTCCGGAAGAGGCGCATCATGCGGGGTCGGTTCTCCGACTTCAAGTGGGCGACAGTCTCGTATTGTTTGACGGAGCAGGGCGGGAAGCGCAGGCGCGCGTCTATTCCGCGTCGAAAAAGGCGGTCGAGGTTGAAATCGAGTCCGTCGCAGAAGTCAACCGGGAATCCAAACGACGTCTGACCATCGCAATTGCTCTGCCCAAAGGCGACCGACAGAAATGGCTCATCGAAAAGTGCGTCGAGCTGGGCGTCGCCCAAATTCTCCCGCTGGACGTGGAACGCTCTGTCGCCAAGGCGGAAAAGCAGGTTGTCCAGCGGCTGGAACGGCAAGTCATTGAAGCCTCTAAACAGTGCCGCCGTAACACGCTCATGAAAATCCTCGACCCGATGAAATGGTCGGAGTTCTTAAATCTTATTAATAAGAACGAGTCTTTGAGCAAAGATTGTCTAAAACTGATTGCTCATCCCGGAGGAATCTCAGTTCAGGACGCTCTGGCGAAAGCCGGAGAGGACGGCGACGTCTTGGCTGCCATCGGTCCGGAAGGCGGTTTTACAGATGAAGAATGCGCTTCCGCCGTCTATTCCGGGTTCGAGCAGCTCTCTCTGGGCGCTCGAATTCTTCGTATCGAAACCGCCGCGATCTCTCTTGCCGCCCAGATTTGCAACTGAAATGTTTGACAAAAATCGACTTTTGTGTTAAAATAGTAAAAATATACGCCCTCATAACCCTCGCAATTCATACAATCAATTCTTAAATTATAAAAACTTTTTCTAAAAAAAACAAAAAAAACCCTTTACATTTCCATTTTTTAAGCTATAGTAAAAATATCAAATAGGTAAAACGCAACGATTAGGGATAATAATGCGTTTGACAGAACTATAACGATTTTAACGTTTTTGAAAGGGGTAATGAGATGAGTTTTTTAACCTCAGCGTTGCTTTGCTTGACCGCCTTTGCAGGTTCAGGCGATTTTACCGCGCTTTCCAATTATTTAGAGGAAGCCGGAAATCGATATGTTATTATTAATTCTCTTCCATTCGAATGGATTACTGCCAATTATACGGATGTAGTTACTGAAGACGAAGTCAAGAAGGAAGACGAAGTCAAGAAGGAAGAGCCAAAGGAAGAAGTCAAGAAGGACGAGCCGAAGGAAGAGCCCAAGAAAGAAGAAGTCAAGAAAGACGAGCCGAAGGAAGAAGTCAAGAAGGACGAACCCAAGAAAGAAGAAGTCAAGAAGGACGAACCTAAAAAGGAAGAGCCTAAGAAGGAAGAAGTCAAGAAAGACGAACCTAAAAAGGAAGAGGTTAAGAAGGAAGAGCCCAAACCCAAGTACGAAACCGTAGAAGTCAAGGCGACGAAGCTGTCGGTTGTTGAAGATTTCAGCGCCTGCATTATCCCGGAAGAGATCACTCCAATTTCATTGAATGTTACGGAATGGTCAAATACGTTCCGAGTCCTGAGCGTCAAACCTCACGGTTCGAAAGTAACAAAGGGAGAACGACTCATCGAATTGGATCTGGAAGCGTACGATAACGCGCTGGCGGATTTGCGCCGCAGCGTTAAAGGTCTGGAAATCGCGTTTAAAAAGGCGGAAGCCGCCATTGAAACCGCTCGCAAGAATAACGAGATTGAAATGCTTCAGGTTAAACAGGGCGTCGATCGCAATAAAGAAACCTGGCAACACTTCTGGGACGTTGAATGGCCTACCAAGCTGGAGTCGATTGAACTCACCGCTCAATTAACCAAAACGCGTCTGGACGCTCAGCGTGAAGAATTCAATCAGCTCAAAAAGATGTTTGAAGCAGACGACCTGGTTGAACACGAAGAAGAATTCCTTCTCAAACGCCAGAAACTTGAACTGGAAATTGCGGAATTCAACTATAAAATTGCTGTCGAAAAATATAACCGCACCAAGGCTGTTGAACTTCCTCAAACCGAATTGGACAACAAGCAGAAGTACGAACGTTTGCTCGCTATCTGGGAAGCCGCTTTGAAAGTCGCTCCGCTGGCAATCAAAGAAGCGGAACTGGAATTCGAAGGAGAGAAAGACACCCTGGAGCGCGCAAAAGCCAAATTGGCTAAAATGGAAAAACAGCGAGAAATGCTTGAATGCCGCGCAACGAAGGATGGTTATTTCCTTTACGGCTATTTTGATAACAATAAATACACTGGATTGGACCTCAACAGAGCGTTCCTTAAACCGGAAGGCAATCTGCCGCTGAGAAAAATCGTTGCCGTTATCGTTTCAGGAACGTCTGAAGCCTCAATCACAATTCCTGAAAAACTCTGGAGTTCCATGGACAACGGAATCAAAGGCTGGTTTACTCTCAACGCCTATCCAGAAAAAGAATTGATGGTTTCTCTCAAATCGTTTACCGACGTTCCCGTTGCAGAAGGCGAATATCAGGGAACCGTCAAGATTAACGGCGAGATTCCCAATTCCGTCAAACTCCTGCCTGGCATGAAGGGCAAAGTCAAGCTCGTTCTCAAAGAGAAGTCCAAGGCGATTATGATCCCGACTACCGCTCTGGGACGCGAAGGCTATACGACTGACCGGTTCGTCTATGTTCTCAAAGGCGACAAAGTCGTAAAACGCGCTGTCAAGACGGGCTGCACAGTCGAGAAGACCATCGAAATTATCGACGGTCTGGAATCGGGCGAAAAAATCGTCAAAGAC
>JAZRTH010000406.1:0-1450 GCA_045651945.1 Thermoguttaceae bacterium | reverse complement strand
AGCACCGCAGATTCTGGTTCTGTTAGTCGGGGTTCAAATCCCTGTTCCCCAGCTCCAAGCCCTTGCAGTATCCTGCAGGGGCTTTTTTCTTTTCGTAACATCTCTTATTTTTACGGCTCAAATCGATATTACCGTTTATATCTGTCAAGTTTTGCAAATTGCATCTATATTGTAAAATATGTTGTAAAATACGTTGTTTGCTCTTCAATCTGCTCTTCATCTTGACATTTTTCCGATAGTTGATTCTCTATTCAATAGAGTGTATTCGGATAAATAAAAACGACCAGTTCGAGCAAGTCGCTTGAACTGGTCTACGAGAGTTTCTAATTCTGAATTATAAATCGCTACGCGCCGACGGCGGCGATGGCGTCCAGGACGGCGGAATGGATCTTGCCGTTGGTCGCGCAGACGCCCCGGTTTTCCGCAAGCGTCCGTCCGTGAGTAAAGTCCAGCGGTTTGCCGTCCAGGTCAGTAACCTTTCCGCCCGCTTCCTGAAGCACGACCACGCCCGCGCACTGATCCCAGATTTTCTCTTTGTAGTTGGGCATTTTCGGTGAAATAAGCCGAAGCAGAATCTCCGCTCCGCCGGACGCCAAAACGCCATATTTCACTTGAGAGTCTATACTTACGGGATCCGTCTGGATGTTGAGCTTTTCGACGATGTAGTCAATCTGCCCGACGTTGGTATGCCCCTTTTCGACCGACCGCAATACGCGCGCCAGCGAGGCGTCGGAAACGTCCGAGACGTGAATCGGCGTCAAGTCCGTTCCGTGCAGCGGGATTGAAAAAGCCCCTTCCCCCTGAGAGGCGAAATAAACCGTTCCCTCTTGCCAGCACGGGCAGCCCAGCGCGCCCAAGACCGGCGTTTTGTCAATCGTCAAGCCAAGAGCGATCGCGTACTGATTTCGGCGCAAGAACCCCTTCGTGCCGTCGACCGGGTCGAGAACCCAGTATCGGTATTCGTCGCCCTCGTCTCGACCGCGTTCTATCCACGAGGCGACAGACGACGGCGTTTCAGACGGTTCAAACCGCTGAACGAATCCCGTTACCTGACCGAGCAATTTCTGACCATCTTCTCCGGCAAAAACATCGTTCGACTCCTCGCCAACCAAGGCGTCGTTGGGATACTGTTCCGCCAGACGGCGAGAAATCAGCGCCTGAATCGCCAAATCGCAAACCGTTACCGGGGACTTGTCGGCCTTTTCCACCGTAGTCGGAGTTATCATTTCCTGCTGAACCGCCAGAGCCAGCTCAGACGCCTCTTTGACAACGTCAATTACAAATTGTTTCATGTTATTATCCATAATATTGGATAAATCGGCAATTTAGCTAAAAAACTTGACGAGGAGAGGTGGGATGTCAATTTTTCTTGTAAACAGCAAATACGACAGCGGACGTTAGTCCGCTAAAGTCCCGGAGGGACGATACTCTTTCTAACCGGCGGTTTTAA
>JAZRTH010000405.1:0-4542 GCA_045651945.1 Thermoguttaceae bacterium | reverse complement strand
TTAAGACAACAATAATTATTTAACGCACGAATTCCTCTTCCCTCGCCGCCCCACAAATGGGGCGGCGAGGGAAGAGGGGGAAAGCGTTTTGGGAAGGTGCGTCTGCCTAATCCCCCAGATAAATCTGGGGGCTACGATTTTTGAAAGGTTTATCTTTCCCACGTCTAAAGACGTGGGGATAGAGTCATTTTTCATTCTGACTCTTTTAAACTCATTGCTCCCTGTTTGCATTCTGTATTAAATCTATAATAACCGGCAAATTTAACGTAAAAAGTCCGAAAAAATTTGATTTTTTCGGGCTTTTTTTATTTGACAATTTCGAAATTTAGATTATACTATATATTGAGTATAAGTATACTATCACTCAAAATACGTCAAATCAGTTTAACGTTTAATATACACAAACACTATGAAACGCGCATTTACATTCGGATTGTTGATTGCTTTGGCAGTCGTAACAAGCATTGCAAACGCAGAGATTATCGGTACGGACGATTTCAGCGGTGGGAAAACCGGCTGGAATTACGGCGGCGGAACGTCGGGAAATTGGAGTTCCGACCTGACTCAGGATGGGAAAATGGTTGTCAGCAATACAACCACGTACATCACGTTCAACGGAACTGAGGCGACCGGTAAAGTCCCAACGGGTTCAACTACTGTCAAAGTTGATTATACCGTAACCGCTTTGAATACGGGGCAATGGTCTGGCGTTTCATTTTTCGCAACAGGCGCTGAAAAGTATTTTTGGGGTCGTTCCGGAAATAACGAGTTTCTTAACATCGCGCAAGCCAATACAAATACGAATACTAGCGTTAAAGCTGAACAAGGCAAGACGTATACAATCATCGGTTCGCGCAGCGTGAGCAATAGAGCGTCCTACATGTGGGTTGTCGAACCGGGTACGGAACTGACGTACGCTGATTATCGGCGTCCGGCTGCTCAGGTTGGAACTGGCAACACGTACAATGACTTGACTCGCGTTCGATTAGGGGCGGGTTCGAGCGAAACAATCTCTTACGACAATATAACCGTTGCAACAAAGGCGTCCGACATTTTTGGAACGACAACTTTTGACGAAAATAAACCGCTTTTCAGCGAAACGTTTACTGGATATAAAACCGGAGAACTCGTCAATCAGAATTATACAAGTCAGGGCGGCTTGCCTGCCGCTAAATGGTCTGGCGATGCGGGAAAAGCCTCTATTGTAACAACAGGTTTGTCTTATGACGGCTATCAGTCCGCTGCTCAAACCGGCGGCATGCTTGCCATGAACGGTCAGTATTTATATGTCGCGCCAGACGACATTCTCATGGACAGCGCAGGACTTCTCGCGTCCGATGGCTATTACGGCGGCAACGATGCGTCTGGCACGCTGTACATCGGGTTCCTCACGCAGTCAGACGCTTACCCGTCTTGGGGCGCTGCGATTCAGCTTTACAGAAGTTCCGGTTCAGAAATTCTCGGTATTGGGAAAAACGGCAGTTCCAGCACGTTCAGTATTTTCGGCGACGCGTCCGGAGGCGTTGTAGACCTCAATACAAACGGCGCAACGCTGGACGACAAAAAAACGCATTTGGTTATCGCTAAAATTGACTATCAGCCCAACGCTAACGACAATATTACGTTCTACTTTGATCCGGATTTGTCCAAGCCGGAATCTGAACAGTCCGCTGCGGGAATAACGACTACCACCGGCAACGCGGCGTTTGACTCTTTGAGAATCCGCAACGGCGCAAACGCTTCTGTCTGGAACGTCGACGAAATTCGTTTGGGAACGACCTGGAATTCCTTGCTGCAAAGCAACGTCAATCCGTCAGAAAACGCAACAGCCCCGTTCATTAAAGAAACCTTCTCCGGTTATACGGAAGGCGCGATTACCGGTCAGCCTTATAAGGGAACTGGCGAAGCGTATAAAGGCGCCTGGACGGCAACCAACAACAACGCGACTATCGTTGCAAACGAGTCTCTGCAGTACGACGGCTGGGATTCTGAACCGGGATATTTAAGAGTTAACAATTCAGAAGCCACGATGTCCTTGGATATGGACGCTCTTCAAAATCTCAGACTCGTTGACGTCGACGGCAACGTTGGCGGCGGAAGCGTTCAGGGAACTATATATTATGGTTTCCTGCTCAACGGCAATGGCGCTCGTTCCTGGGCTGGAGGCGCGGAACTGTATCGCGATGGAGCTGAAATTTTTGGCTTGGCTCAGGTAAACGGATATAGCGCATACAGTGGATTCCTGAGAGACCCTAACGCCTCAAATTTTGACTTGAATTCCGCTAATCATGAATCAGGCGTTGCTTACGAATGGGTTGACAATGAAGATCACCTGGTTATCGCCCGTATTGACTTCAACCCGGATTCAACCGATTTATTGACGATTTACTTTGACCCGGACTTGTCGCTTTCTGAAGCTGAACAGGACGAAGCGTTAAAAACGGTCAAAGAAGGTTACAACCTGGCGTTTGATGAAATTCGGTTCCGTAACGGCGGGGCAACCTGGTTCTATGACGAATTCCGCATGGCTTTAACGTGGGACGCTCTTTTAGGCAAAAGCGATCCGTCCGTTCCTGAGCCGTCGACGTGGGCTCTGCTGATTCTCGGCTCCGCCGGTCTGCTGCTCATTCGCCGCCGCAAGGCTGGCAAATAAGCCCCATTTCGCGTCCTGAACCGCGTCAAATTTGAATTTTCTAAAAAAATCGCCGTCCCATCGTGGACGGCGCTTTACTTTTGTCTGAAAAATTGTTATAATATAAGAAACGATAATTCGCAACCAATCATACTTTTTATTCAGGATGCACATATTATGAGACGTTTTTCTCTCGCTGTCATTTTGGTTCTAACGTTGGCGATACCCGCTTTCGGTCAGAAATTTCATTTCGGCTACGACGAAGACGATTTTGGAATTCCAGACGCGCCACCGAGACAAAATCCGTTTGAAAACGCCTCGTCGGAATCGCCAAAGTCGAGCGGTTCCTCGCGAAAAGACCCGTTCCGCAATCCCAACTTCGTCAAAACGCCATCTCAGCTGGCGGCAGAGTTTGCCGCGATTAAAAAGGCAAAGATTCAGTTTACCGGGGCAATGCCTAACGCGCCGCAGCCTGTTCTTACTTCGGCGTTTGCGGTAGTTCCCATGAAGCGCGGTCAGGAAGAACTGCGTACTTTGATGATGTTTCGCGCTTTGGTTGGTCTGCCGTTTGCCGACATGACGCTGGATAAAACGCAAACCGCTCACGCCGCCGCTGGCGCGGAAATTCTGGCAATTATCGGTCATCTGGATCACACGCCTCAAAAGCCGTCCGGCATGAACGACGAAGTCTATAAATGGGGTTACAAGGGGACGTCTTCCGGAAACCTGTTTATGGGCGGCGGCGACAACGGATGCAAAGGCAGCGTCAGAGCGTACATGAACGACTCCGACCCCAACAACATCAAATCGCTGGGACACCGTCGATGGTGCATCAACCCGTATATGAAAACAACCGGGTTCGGCGAGCGGGGACGCTGGAGTGTGATGTACTCGTTTGACTCGTCCCGTCCGAAAAACGAATTCGACTACAATTACTTTTCTTTCCCCGCCTGCGGTCTGACGCCGGTCAACATGTATGAAGCGAACTGGGCGTGGAGTCTGATTCTCAACCCCGCCAAATACCGCTACTTGGGCGACGACCAGTTTAAAATCAGCGTTAGACCTGCTATGTTCAACGCCAAAACGGCGGCGTTAAAGCGGCTGGACGTCAAATCGTTGGAACTGGACAGCGTCAAAGTCGATCAGGCGGGCTACGGCGTCCCGCTGTGTGTTATTTTCAGACCGTCTCCGATTCAGGTTCAGCCCGGCATGGCGTACTGCGTAGACGTCGACGGATTCGCCACCCCGCAAGGCCCAACGCATATTCAGTACTTTGTCGTCTTTTGCAAGGCGCTGTAGAGTGATGGTTATTCTCCCCTTACTAAAGTTTTTTGGAAAGAGGAGTTTGAGGGGAAGAACCTTTTTTTCAAAAAAGGTTTTCCCCTCATATAATAAGCCTTGAAAAAACTTCCCTAAAAGGGAGCCAGCTTGCTGGCGACCGAAAGTTTTTTCAAGGCTAGCGAAACGCACGGAAAACGGGATAAACAAAGTCTTTTCGTGTTACATTGGACAAGGCGGCGCCTAGGGGCGCCCCACTCCCCGAACCTATTGCCTTCCCCCCGCCCATCTTCGCGCTAAAATGCTGACGATTATCAGCTGCAACGCATGATAGAGCATCGTCGGCAGGAGCAGGATTCCCGCCATGGCAGGGTCGGTCAGAATAATCTGTGACATAACCGCACCGTGTACGAGCGATTTCTTTGACCCGCAAAACAGAGCGGTGATCGTATCTTCCCGATTAAATCTCATCGCTCGGCAAATAACGCCCATGATCGTATAGGCAACAAAAAACAGAGCTATCATTCCCGCTGACAGCGCAAAGAGCGTCGGCGTTGACAAGGTCAAACTGTTTTTCTTTGAACGAGCAGCAAAAAGACATGTAGACGATTAGAATAATAACGCTCTGATCG
>JAZRTH010000404.1:0-2792 GCA_045651945.1 Thermoguttaceae bacterium | reverse complement strand
GTCCTTCCAGCCGGAGCCGGAAATGTATCCTGCGCTTTGCGGCGCGCCGACAATCATCAAATTGCTTCCCTGCTTTGTATTGACGCTTACGCTGGAGCCGAACCCCTGAATGGTGTAGTCGTCTATCGTGTTGACGTCGTTTTGAGTAATGGGCGAGTTTGTTTCCAATACCCAGTTTCCGCTTGAGTTTTTGACGTAGAACCCTGCCTGATTTGACGACCCAATGAGGACTTTGGAATCGTTGATCACCTTGCAGTCCAGGCCGTAAACCAGATTGGCGCCGAACTGTGACAGACTCGCCGTCTGCTGCCAGGTCCCGTTTTTGTATTCGAAAATGTACGCCTGACCGATAAGCCCGTCGAGGTCTTTAATCGGCGAGCAGACGACGGCAACGTTACCTTTGATGGAAACGGCGTATCCGAGCTGATCGCCTCCGGCTAAATCGTCCGGCGTGATTTCCTGGAATTCCGTCCAGCCGGTTGCGCCTTTGGCGTAGATGGCGGCGTACCCGCTGCTGATTCCCTCCTGGTTGGCGTAACGACCGCCGACAATCATCCAGGAGCCGTCAACGTCTACCGACGATCCGAAAAACGCGCCGCGTCCGAGAACGTCTGAGTAAACAATATCGGACAGAATGAACGTGTTTTCGTAGCCGCTGTATTTGTCGAGCGACCCGGCAATCCAGGAATTGTTGTGAGCGACAACCGCAGCGCCGTCTTTGTCCTGATTGAACACCGTGCCGACGGCTGCCAGAAGCTCGTATTCACCCGTCTGACCGGAAACGCGAATGGTATACGTACTGCCGCTTTCCGCCGTTTCAACGAAGTTGAGAATGGAACTGCTGAAATCCTCCGTTTGCGTTCCGGACATAATCAGCGTGTTGTTAGAGTACAAGCCCATTGTAACGCTGTTGTTGTCGTCTTTGGTCAGGTACAGGTTAATCCATTCGCCTTTTTGCAGCGTGAACGAGTACCAGTCAACGTCTGAATTGGACGCCAGATTCCCGCGCACGACCGCGGTGTCGTTTTGCAGGTTCAGCCCGATAATCGGTTCCGCCTTGGCGCTGGTATTGTTGCTGGATCCAATCGGCTCCGTTTCTTTCTGACCGTTGAGGGACGCTGTGATTGTGTAACTGCCGCTTTGAGCCGTTGTATTCTTAACGACGACGCAGAAGTTGGATGTAACGCTTTGCGTAAATCCGTACTGCCATGCTCCGGAGGTCGTTTGACCGGAATACTCGGCTTCGAGCAGTTCTCCGGATTCGCTGTCGCCCTGATAGACGTACAGAGTCGGCTTTAATCCGTTTGTGGTTTCAACGAAAACGTTGAGCGTCGACCCGGCGGGAATGTTTTGTAACACGTAGGCGTCTGAATCGCCCGCGTACAGATACCCGCTTTGCGAGGTCTGAACGGACTGCTTTGTGAACGTTGCGGAGTAATTGTCTGCTGTGTATCCAACGGTTTGAGCGGAAGACCAATCCGCATAGAAATTGAGCGTGTAGTCCTGAACTCCCGTCGCGGTTGAGCCGTCAAGCGGGTTGCCAGCCAGGTCGGCAAACGCTCCGCTGGACGATTTCAAAACGAGCGTATAGTAATCGTCCGGCAGGCTGGAAACGACAATGTTCAGCTTTCTGGTCGATTCGCTATAGGAGATTCTTTCAATATTGACCGTTCCGCATTTCGCGCCGGAAAGAGCCAAGTCGTCTATCGTCGGGGCGGACAGCAGAGCCTCGTTGAATGTAACAGTAATCGTTCTGGCGCCGGAACCGGTGGAAACGTTGTCAACGTGCGCGCCCTCGTGAACGGAGTCAATTTGAAGCGTTTGGACGATGTCGGCGCTGGTGTCAAGAGCGCGCCCGGCGGTGTCGGTCAGGGTTGCCCCCTGAGCAATCTTGACGTCGTATTTCCCGTCGACTGCGCCTCCGCCGGAGGGAACCGTCAGACGAACGGTTGATCCGTCGAGAATTTCGTATCCCGTGGACGCAACCGCCTTGCCGTTGATGGTAATCTTGCCAGCCGACAACGCGGCGCGAAGCGTGTCCAATTTGATTTGAGCGTTAAACGTCAGGTCAATGGTTGTTGTGGCGGCGGTAATTCGATTGTTGAACGCGTTGGCGAAGCCCGTCAGTTCAAACGAGCCGTCCTGATAGGGAGCCGTAGTTCGGGGATATCCCAAATAATAAATGTATTCCCCGGAACGGTTGGCGGAGGCTTTGACTTCAGCCGTGTAGCTGTCGATTGGGAAGGTTGAGTCGCTGTAATAACTCGTTCCGTTTGAGCTGGTAAACGCCATTGACGCGCTGAGGTTGTTGGTGAATTCGCCGATTGCCGGGCTGGACGGAACGATAATAACCGTATTGAGCGTTCCGGCTTTGTCGAGCGTGAATCCGTACGTCTGAATCTCGCTCAGAGAGTTGAGAATGCTGGTTTCGTTCTCTCCCGTCTTCGCAAAAATCGCCCCGGAAGCGGGGGACGCGCTGACAATTGTCTGACCTCCAAAGAGTGACGTCGAAGCGTACTGCGTCGCAGTCCCGTCGGAATTGAGCAGGTAAATCCAGACTTTGGACTCTGTCTTTTGAGCGTCCTTCCAGCCGGAAACGAGCAGCTGGTTGTCGGCGAAATCCAAAGACGTCCCGAAGTTTACCGCGCCGTTGGTCTGTGACGTAATCGAGTTGAGCGTTTTGAGCGACTTCCCGTAACCGTTGATCTGGTACAGGTAAACCGTTCCCGAGCCTTGCGCGTTTGCTCTGTAGGGCGCGCTGATGGCGATGGTATCGCCGTCAATGGCGACTT
>JAZRTH010000403.1:0-1948 GCA_045651945.1 Thermoguttaceae bacterium | reverse complement strand
CAAGACGCAGTCCGCGCTGTTGGAAGCGATGCAGGAACGGCGCGTAACCGCTTTCGGACAGACTCGCCCGCTGCCGGAGCCGTTTTTCGTCCTGGCAAGCCAAAACCCGATCGAACTGGAAGGCACGTACCCGCTGCCGGAAGCGCAGTTAGACCGATTCCTGTTCAAACTGCACGTAGCGTCGCCGTCCGCCCAAACGTTAGAGGAAATTATTACGTCACGGCGTCACGGCGTCCCGCCAACGGCAGAATTTATTTTCTCGTCCAGCGAGCTGGAAAAGGCGTTTGCTTTGTTGAGAAACGTGTTCCTGCCGCCAGCGGTGGCGAAGTATATTTCCCAACTGGTAGCGGCTACACATCCGGATTCTGCCGATGCGCCTGAACTGGTCAAGCAGTACGTAACGTTTGGGGCGTCGCCCAGAGCTGCGATTGGAATTGCCGAATCCGCCCGCGCCGCCGCTCTGCTGGACGGCCGCCCGACCTGCGGATTCCAGGACGTGAAGTACGTCGCCCCCGCCGCGCTCAACCATAGATTGATTCTGTCCTACAAAGCAAAACTCGACGGCGTCGACGCCTACGCGATTATTCAAAGCCTGCTTGATTTCGCCGATAAAACAATACACAAAGAGTAGTTATATTCTGTATGTATTTATGGAGAAATGGAAAAATTGGGATCCCCTGCGTTTTTCATTTCTCCATGGTTCTAGCCGAGATTTAATTGGATAATTTATATTCTTTCTCTTATTCTAACTAAAAGAAAAATCATTTTTTACTCTTGCTGATACTCTTGAAAGAGCTGCAATGCGCTCATGTACCACGTTTTGGTTCTTTCCTGTTCCAGCAAAGAATAAATCTTGGAATTATAGAATTTCAACATGGCTTCTATGACGGTTCCGCCGTCCTTTTCCTGAATTAACGAAACAACGCGAGCGATTTTGCCGGGAATGAGAATCCGAAAGTTATCTTGAGTAATTTCTGGAACGTTCATTTGACAACCTCGCAGCCTATGTATTATAATTCTGAAATGGATTTGATCGAATGGAATAAAATCTGATCAACCAGCTTATACGTTTTGAGACGTTTAATTGTTTCCTGTTCATCAATAAAGCCGTTTTCATACAACGTTACAGACGCGTAAACCCTGTTGTTTGCAACGGGACCGGCGACCAGATCGTAGTCGTGTACAAACCCGGCGTCGCGGCGGTTACTAACAACAAAATTGAGCCATTCGGAATTCGCTTCTGGAAAAATAAGCGTCTTAAATTTAGGGTTGATCAGCAGGTCGTCTGAAACGTCATAGCAGGAAACATATCCCTGACTGAAATCTCTGTTCGATTCCAATCGGATTTTAACCCATCGCGTCGCCTGTTCGAGGCTGGTTGTAGTATAAAAACCAGACCCGAAATCCAGATGCCGAACCGGGGAAACTTCCAGAATTCTGGGCGTTTCAACGACATACAAACTTCCATGGAACAGCCTCATTTGCTCGCCTCCCTGTCAGTTAGCATTTTATGGAGAAGCTCGACAAGAAACTGCCAGCCCTGCGTATGAAGACCTTCGTAATGATTGTACAGGAATTCCAGCAACCCGGTTTTGGAAAAGCGGTTAATAACCTCAGTTCCTGACAGCTTGAACTGCTGGGCGTACTGTTCAATACAAAACGAAATGAAATCCGCTTTCTTTTCTTCGACAGTAAACGGAGGGATTAAACTGGACATAATAATCTTTTTAGTTATGCTTGAGAGCCGTCTCTCGAATTGCAATGACAGACCTCAACACGTTTTCTACGTCGCTGAGATATAAACTGTTCGGGCCGTCGGACAGGGCACGGTCAGGGTCAGGGTGGGTTTCGATAAACAGACCGTCAATGCCGACTGCGGCGGCGGCGCGAGCCAGCGGCGCAACCATCCGGCGATTGCCCCCGGTGCAGTTCCCCAGCGCGCCGGGCG
>JAZRTH010000402.1:0-1012 GCA_045651945.1 Thermoguttaceae bacterium | reverse complement strand
CGCGATAGCGGCAGCGGACGCAGTCCGCTACATAGTCCCGGAGGAGGCTGTGCAAGAACAGCCCCCTCCGGGACGCGTTCCTGCTTCTCAGCTTATCTATCTTCGCAAGAAAATTTTGCGCGCGCCCGAAAAATATTATGGGGGCAAGAGCGGCGCCTGCGTAATTGCTAATTGATAATTGATAATTGATAATTTGATGTATACAGTTCCATCAAACGGTCTGCCATGAGTTCTCGCCGAAACTGGTCGGTAAACAGCTCTCGTCCGGTTTGTCCGAATTGAGAGCGCTTTTGCGGGTCGTCGGCAAGCAGAAGGAGCGACTCTGCAAGGCGGTCAATGTGGCGCGGAGGAATGAGATACCCGGTTTTATCGGTCAGGACGACTTCCCGGGCGCCGTCGATGTCGTAACTGACAACCGGCTTGCCGGAAATGAGCGCCTGCGGCAAGACCCGCGCCAAGCCTTCGCGCAAGCTGGTATGAACGACGACGTCCATGGCGGAAATCATGGCGGGAATTCGGTCTGCTGGAACCAGCCCGGCGAAGACGAATCGGTCTGTCAGCCCGGCGCGGCGAACGGCGTCTTCCAGACTTTGCCGAAGAATCCCGTCGCCAACGAGCAGGAACTTTACCCTGTCGTTTTTGTTACAGACGCTTTTCGCGGCGGCAATCAGGTCGTCGTGCCCTTTGAGTCGAAACAGTCGGGCGATTTTCCCAATGACGACGTCGTCCGGCTGAAATCCGTATTGTTGTCGAACGGGTTCTCTTAGCGAAGCGGAATTGAGAAACGGCTCGACGTCCATGCCGCTGTAAATCGTGGTGAATTTCTCCGCCGGGGCAATGTGAGCGTCAAGAAAAAGCTGGGTCATGGCGTCGGCGACGGAGACGAGTTTGTGACAGTGTTTCGCCGCCCAGCGTTCGCAAATCTGGTTGAATGACCGTGACAGAAAGTTCCCGGACGGGTACCAGGGCGCGCCGTGAATGGTATGAACGATCAGCGGAACGCGGAGAGAAT
>JAZRTH010000401.1:0-6168 GCA_045651945.1 Thermoguttaceae bacterium | reverse complement strand
TTAAATCTATATGACTGCTATCGATGTATTAATATAATATCGATTCTCATATATTTTAACATGGATTTCCGAAAACGTCAACAAAAATTTATAAAAAATTCAAAAAAATATTAGAAGAATAACACAGATTAATATGACATTTCAAAACGCTAAAAACAACGGGGAGCTTTCGCTCCCCGGATTGTTGCGTTTCGACATGATTTGTAAATGCTCTACGGATTACATGCTCTATAGCTTAGTTGAGCAGTTCCTTGACAGAGGACGCCAGGCCGGCAATGCCCTGAATCTGGCTCGGGATGATGATCTTGGTCGCCTGACCGTCAGCCGCCTTCTGGAAGGCTTCCAGGCTCTTGAGGGTAAGAACCTGTTCAGACGGATTGGATTCGTTGAGCAGTCTGATACCGTCTGCCAACGCTTTCTGAACCATCAGGATAGCTTGAGCCTGACCTTCTGCTTCGCGAATCTCCTTTTCTCGCTGCGCTTCAGCGCGGAGAATGACGGTTTGCTTTTCGGCTTCAGCGGTAAGAATTCGCGCCTGCTTTTCGCCTTCAGCAACAAGGATGTCGCTCTTCTTTTTACCTTCCGCCTGAAGAATGGCTTCACGGCGTTCTCGTTCCGCTCGCATCTGCTTTTCCATCGCTTCGCGAATCTGCTTCGGCGGTTCGATGTTTTTCAGTTCAACGCGGTTGACTTTGATGCCCCATCGGTCGGTAGCGCGGTCAAGGGTTTCCGTAATCTTGGAGTTGATGACGTCTCGAGAAGTGAGCGTCTGGTCAAGTTCCATTTCGCCGATGATGTTACGCAGCGTTGTCGCCGACAGGTTTTCAATTGCCTTGTACGGATTTTCGACGCCGTAAGTGTAAAGTTTTGAATCGGTTACGACGCAGAAAACGACCGTGTCGATCAAAATGGTAACGTTGTCTTTGGTAATCACCGGCTGAGGTTTGAAATCAAAGACCTGTTCCTTGACCGAAACCTTTTTGGCGATCTGGTCAATGAACGGAACGAGCAGATGAAGCCCGGCTTTCCAGGAAGCGCGGTACGTGCCAAGGCGTTCGACGACGAATTCGCTTGCCTGCGGAACGATGCGAACGCAGTACAGAATCGCGATAATCATCAACACCAGAATAAGACCCAATACGATATACAGTAGACTACTTGGATCCATTTTAAATCCTCCCAAATATTAAAAAGTTGTTGAAATATTGAGAAATCGCAGAAAACATGGACTTTTTATACGATTTAACTCACTAAAAACTTAATTCTTCGGTTTAACGAACAGCGTAACCCCTTCAATTCTTTCAATGACGACAACCGTATTGGCGGGAATGTTTGCGCCGGTAACCGATTTTGCCGCCCACGACTGACCGTCAACGATAGCTCGACCAGTGCCGGTGATAACGTTGAGTTCTGATTCCGTCATCCCCTCATGTCCAACCAGACTGTCGGTATTGGTGGGAGTGTAGCTGCAGTTACGTTTTTTGACAAAAGGAATCATAATAATTCCGATAATGCCTGAAGTCAAAACGAAAATTGCAAACTGCCAAATGAAAGGAACGTTAAAATACGCCGCGACAAACGAGGCGATTCCCCCAATGACAAACCACAAAGAAACCAGGGCAAACGTGTTAAGTTCCACAATCGCTGCCAAAACAGCAATTGCACCCCAAAGAAACATCTGCATTTGGATTTCCATCGTCAAGTCAGGCATTGCGTTCTCCTTTCATATTATTGATTGTTGGTATTACGATTTTAACTCCTCTATCTGTATTATACGAAATTGTAGCCCATAAATAACGGGAAAACTACGTTTTTTTGAAAATTTTTAAAATTTTTTTATTTTTCCCGGTTTATCACGGGTTTTTCTGCCGTCTATTTATATAATAGACGCTTTTCTCTCTTTCCCTCCCCCAACGTTACTTGTCCAGCGGAACCCAAACCGGTTTGTCCGGCAGAGCGTCGGCGGAAAACGTCTCAACGCCGTCAACGTAAACGCGAAGCCCCTTGCCTTTTCCGTAGCGGTCGCCGGTGGAATCGTACAGAATCGTTACGATGCGACCGTGATACGGCAAGTTGTCCAGACAGAAATACGGAACCGCTTTATCCGTCAGCGGGAAGAGCTCAAACCCGTTTTCCAGCGACGGGCGCAGACCAATGAGCGAATTGACGACGATATCGCAAAACGTCGAATGGTTGTAGTCTTTGCCGCGTTCATAACCGCCTTTGCCGGGTTTCCAGCCCCAATCCTTGAGCCTCGTTCGGGCAATCCAGTCCCCGGTTTGCGGGTTGATGTTTTCGTCGATCCACGGGACGGTCTTTCCGTCTTCCCGGACGCGGGTATGGGATCGGACGTAGCAGTCCAGCGTTTTGAGGAACGCCGACTGCAGCTCTTGCGTCTCGAGTCCGGCGGAGGCGTCGCGATTAATCAGGTTCCCCAGAGCCGTGAGCGTCATACTGGTCAAATACGGCCAGCTCGGACCGTTCCACTGACATTCGTGGTTGGCGTACTCAATTTTGAATCCGGGATGGCGCTGTTCCGCCGTCGTCGGTCCGTACGGCGCGAAAAAGCCCTGCGGATCCGTCAGCTGCGACCACGCGACGGTATACTCAGCCGGCGGCATCGACGCGTTGTCCGCATACCACGGCGAGAACCCGTGCTGTTCCCGGACGTCTTTGAGCTGAAGCGGCTCGTCAGCCGACTTGGTTCTCGGCGCGACCTTATAGAATTGGGCGTCTTTGTCCCACATTTTGCTGTTGACCCGTTCCCGCAGCTGGGCGGCTTCGTCCGCGTAACGTTCCGCGATTTCGTCTTGCCCGGACAGCCTGGCGATTCGGGAGATAGCCAGCGCGTCCATGTACATGTACGTATTGATCTGCGCTCGATACCCGCTCCCGCCGATGGAACATTCCCCGCCGTCCAGACCGTCAATCTGCCAGAACAGCCCGTTGGGGTCTAAACGCATCTTCTTCCATTCTTCGTAGTTGCTAATCAGATCCGGCAGGAGTTCTTTTGCCAGCGAGACGTCGCCGGTTGCCAGCGCATACTGCCAGAGAGAATCGGCAATCCAAAAACTGTACGTCCGAACCGCGCCGCCTTTGCGAAGCCAAAAGACAGCGTAGTCGTTGAGAACTCGACGGTCTTTAATCCATCGCAGTTCCCGAAAATGATGCCCCGCCGCGCAGGAAATCGCGTTTTCTTTTCCAGACCAGCCCACCTTCGGCAGGAATTCCGTTACCACAAAAGAGCCGTCCGCCGCGCGCTTGATATGCTTCCGAACAGTCCAGAGGCGAAAATACCACGTCCGTTCGAGGTCTTTGTCGGGATAGTCCAGCAACGGCATGTTCGCCTTGAGGAAATCCCAGGCTTTGTCGTTAGGATAGACGTTTTTAGTCAGCTCCTCGTCGTCGGAATTGAACTGGTCTATATAATGCTTGAAATCCTCCGCCTTGAGAAGCGCGCCCTGCGAGTCCGATTCCGCCGCCGGTTCCGGGAACCCGAGGTCTTCCCCCTTGTGAATCGCCAGCCCGATCTGTTCCACGCCGCCGTTGCGTCCGTTGTACCACAGGCGCCACAGATCCGCTTGTTTGTCGTAAATGGCGAACGGTTTGTAACACGCGCTGGCGTCCCACGATCCCGCGTCCGGACCGATAATCGGATTGGTCGGCAGCTCTTCCCAGCCTGTTACGCCGTCTTTAGAACGCGCAATCCCGATTCGCGCCAGATGTTCGTTTTCAAAGCCAATATAGAACATATAGTACATGCCCTTATAGGGAAAAACCTGAGCGGCGGTTACTTTATGCTGTTCCCATTTGACGTTTTTATTCGCCTTGAAAATCGGATTGCCGGGATGTTTCGTCCAATGGACGCCGTCCGGGCTTGTCGCGTACCCCAGGGCGTTGGGCTCGTACTGCTCGCCGGCGGAATACCACATTTTGAACGTCTTTTCCGACTCGTCCCAAAGAACGTGAGGACACATTACCGCAACGCCTTCCCACGGCAGTTGAGAAACAAGAACCGGCTCGCTCTGAACCCGCGTCCAGTTGACGCCGTCCGGGCTGACCGCGTACCCGATTTTCGACCCGATATTCCCTTTGAGTATCTGCCCGGTATACCACATGTGATATTTGCCGTCTTTGAACACGACGCCAATTCGATTGACAATCCCTTCCCAGCCGCCAGCAGGCGAAAGAACGATTTTAGGTTCAGACCAATGAATTCCGTCTTTGCTTTCCGTATACCCGATCGACTTTTGAGGACGCCAGGAAAACCACATCTTGAACGTAGCGCCTTCCTGCAGAACGCAGATGTCGAAACACGTTCCGAGCTGCCCGCCCAAAACCGGGTTGCCGGAATGCTTCTCCCACCCGGTTGACGTCTCCGCCTGAACGGAAACCGGGAAAAACGCTGTCGCTATAAGCAACGCTGCAAACAAATGGACCTTAAACGAATTCATAATATAACCTTTCTGAATATTCGAGGACAACGAAACAGACGCTTATTGCATCTCTTGTCTATTGTACAGATTTTAACATAGCGAGAATCAAAATGCAAGCGGTAAGACGGAGAATTGGGGTGGGGGGGACGCCAAAAATGAAAGGCGGTAATCAGGCGAGCCGGGGTGCGTTAGCCCATAGGCATCAACTTAAGAGGAAGCAATTATTGCTTGATTTATCTGTCTGTTTTGTAATTTATCGTGTAAATTGGGTTTATTTACACGTTTATTACGTGGACGCGTTTCGCGCATAAAACAGACAGACTCTTTGATTCTTTTACTAATAGTATTTGTCGAGTATCCTTTTCTTAATGCATCCAGAAGTTTGTGAAATGTGGACTTGTAACGATCGTGAACAGCAACATGGCTGACGTCGCTGACAGGTCCAATATCTGCAAGTATTTCATGTCCATGATAAATCAATATGTAAATTATCTTGAGCAGTTTCTCACACAATACTCTTGCTGTAGTTTTACCTTTTGATTTATTCAGATTCATGTGACTCTTCCAAAATTTGAATATCAGTTCTATTTGCCAACGAACAGAATAGAGCGTAACTATTTCGTCAAGTAAACATCTGCCACTATCAATGCTGGTAATGTAGAACTGCCAATGAGAAACGATCTGCTGCGCCTGACTGACTTTCCGACCTGACTTTTTAGCTTTACGAGTAACTTGTTCTAACTTCCGTTTAGCAACTTCCTCAGAAACCTTCCTGGCAGTCAGACGGCATGGAACTCTGTTAGCGCCGAATAGAATGAGAACGTCAACTTCATCTCCGACTTGTTGATTCAAAAATTCACTGATCGAATATTTCTGTTTGTCATAGTAAAGAATGCTTTGAGATTGAACGCGACAAATGAAATCCACATTGTTTTTCAGATTGTCTAACATGCGTTTTTGACTTCCAAATCCCATATCCGCCAACTCCAAAGAGTTGCAGGGCAACTGTTTTGTTTTACTATAAAACGTATGGTCAGACGTCCTGCCAGAACCCAATGAAAAAGATTCAATAACCCCAGTTGTAGCTTCGATACGCAAGAATACTTTCAGTTCAGAAACGTTTATATTTTCGTCGTTTCCTCCGACTCCTGGAAAGAGATCTTTTGTCTCTTGAGACAATTGACATAATGTACAGTCCGCAAGGTAGACGCCGCTAAATAGTGAAAGCAATGCAGGCGCTTTTGCATTGGATTCCATTATCAGATTCTCGATAATTTTATTAACGATCTCCAATAAGAAATGCACGCATTTCATATTGAATTTTTTGCTTAACGCTTGAGGTGAAATGTCAATTCCAAGACTAGCAAACAAATTAGACAAGGAAAATAAAGTAGGATTATCCTGTGTAATCCATTCTAATAAAGTTAAGAACCAGTCTTTGGCAGTCACCTTGCGATTTCGCTGAAAGAAATCAAACTTTTCCAACGAATCTATAAAAAAATCGCCAAACAGGTCTTGCAACATTTCCGCAAATTGAGTATAAGAAATCATCATGAAAGCGTTTGGGTTAAATGTTGTTGAAAGCTAAAAATCTACCCCTTACGCTTTCTTTTTTCTTATACTTTTGCGGTCTAACTTTAACTAAAATCTAAGAGTAAAATAGGTAAAACCAAATCTTTTCTAATCAGTACAACAGGAATATTTTAATGCGTTTTTTCCTTAAGTTGATACC
>JAZRTH010000400.1:0-9604 GCA_045651945.1 Thermoguttaceae bacterium | reverse complement strand
GAACGTTTAGCTCGCTTTCAACAAACTTCTGGATTTCTGGCGTCCAATGAGTTTTACTAATGGGATGACTATTGAAAAAATTGTAAGCCAATATGAAGCATGCGATTATCAGAATGCACAATAATGCTGATATTACAGCGACTATTGACAATATGATCTTTTTAATCCGGCTTTTCATGGACTATTCTCCTTTCGTTGCAGGTTTGGTATAATCCCGCCGCTGGACATCGCCCGCGATCCAGCGGTTGTCACGTTCAGTAGATTTTCGGATGCTTCCGCCGCAAGCGACCAACGGGGGAGCGGCGCCTCGCCGTTACCAGAATTTATACCACGGTTTCGGGTCGGATAGCTGACGATGTCGTTTGCTGTTTGACGATTCCGGTTCGAGATCGTCTTTGTCAATTTTCACCGCTGGGGTTTCTGACATCGGCGTTTCTCCCGCAATTTTCATGTCTTCATCTGAAACAGGCGGATTTTGCTCATCGTCAGCGTTTGAATCCAGGTCTGAATCGTCTGACGATTTTGACGAGCCTTTGCGCTGGTAGAATCGCTCTCCTTTGGGAACGGCGTTGACTAAAACTTTACACGTTATGCATCCGGTTGAAACGCTGTTTTGAATCATTTCGACAATGTCTGGATACGTAGCGCCCAAATCGGCAACGGTCTTGATAACCTCTGCCATATCGGTGGAAATGGTTCGTTTTTGATCCGGCTCGTCAATCGAGAATTTCGAGACTTCAATCTTGTCGTCGCCATCGGATTTAAGCATGATGTTTTTTCCGACGTCCAACAGCAACGGCGTGTTCATTTTGATGTCTCTTCCGAAAAGGGTAATTTCCGGTCTTGTATCTTTGGTAATATGAATCAGGTTTGGCGGATCGCTTTCGATATAATGCAGCGTGAACTCGTCTTTTCCGAGGGTAATTCCGCGTGCAATCGGGTCGTTGGGACGCATATACCACAATGCGCGGAAGGAACTGTACCGGGTTTCGAAACTGCCGGAGCGCATCAGGTCAAGCAGGACTTCGTAAGAGTTGATGTCGTCCAGAGCCGCCAACGCGCCCAAGGCGGGACCGCGCATGGCGTCTTCTTCTTTGGCGATTCTCGCCAGAACGGGAGCGCAGTCGCTTTGATCCAAAAAGGCAAGCGCTTCAGCAGAATAAAACTGGACTTGAACGTCCGAGGATTTCATGCCTTCGCGAAGGATTTCCAACACGTCGTTTTGCGGTCCAAGAGCTTCCAGTTCCAACGCGGCATACGACGACGTAAACGGGTCTTTAAGGCGAACTCGAAGTTCTTCCAGACGGTTTAGACGCACTTGAGGGGAATCAATCAGAGCAACGGAACGAACAACGGACATGTATCGATAAACGTTGTTTTTGTAACGCGGATGAACGTATAATTCGATGTATCGATTGTCTTTTGCTTTTGCGACGCCCGCTGTGGCTCCGCCGCGTCCGGTAATGTGAAATCGACGGTTAATGGCTTTCTGAATCAGGTCAGCGTACTTAACCATAATGACCTTGTCTTCGTTGGGCAGAATCAGACCCAGATTCCGGCTTTTTTGAACGGTTCCGCCGCCGAGGACAATTCCTCCCAGCTGCGATTGGGCGTCCTTTTTGGCGTCTCCCGTTCGAGGCGGCGTCATAATAGAACCGTACGCTGTCGCCATGACGTCTCCGCTTCGGATTGTATCGTCGAAAACCGCCATTTTTCGGAGGTCTGTTTCCATAAGCCAGCCGCCGCGCAAAGACGTTGTTTCTGACCGTGTTGGCGTTTGAACTTCTATATCGACGCGCTGTCCTTTTTGCGCTCCTGGCGGGATCATGGCGCGCACTAAAACCATAGACGTCTTTTTGGACGCCATCATAACAGTTGGTTCCTGAACCCCACGTTTTTTAAGGTCGCGGTACAGCATTTGACGGAACTTGGTCATAGGCGGATCAGAACCAGTGTCGTCCAGACCGGTGGCAATCGCAACGCCTTCAACGCGAACGGAATCCAACCCCCACGGACGGGCGATATCGCCAACCAGACGCGGTTTTTCCGGCGCGCTGTAGCCCGATTTTTTATCCGGGCTTTGCGAGCGAACGCTGGATTTCGTCCATAAACTGCAGCTTGCAAGCAAGAGTACAGGTATAACGATTATAGTAAATATCGCTTGTTTCATTTCGATATTATGCTTATAAAAATAATTATATTGTAAGTGCGGATTTTAACGTAAATGCAGGATACTTTATTTATAATGATTTGTCAAGACTGCTTTTTCGCGTTAGGCAATCTGTATCGCGGAGAAGAAATCTTTTAAGAAAAGCTGCTCTGATTTCCCGAAAAAAGGGACATGAAACCAAACCAAAACAGAATCATAGCCGTTATCCTGCTGGCTGTGTTGGGAGCGGCGCCATGCCATCTCCCAGCGCAAGCGCAAATGCAGTATCGTCAAGGCGTTAGGCGTCCGGAAACCGTGCCTTCGACGCAGTCAAGCTCTTTTAAAGCGCCTCAAGCTCTTTCTGCTGCAATGTCAGACAGAGGAACTCGACAATACGTCAGTTCAGAATTGCTGTCGCTGCAAGGCTTATCTCAAGACGACGTTCTGCGTCTTCAAAGCGTTTTAAGAAATGTATCCGTCTTTCGTCGGCTGCCTGTTTATCAGGTTGAAGCTGATAAAAGCATGGTCATGTTCATGGTTAACCACCCAGACACGGTTGTCAACATCTGGGATAAGATGGGTATAAGTCAAATTTCCGTCCGGGAACGAGGAGATGGTCTGTACGAGGTTTCTGACGTTGCTGGCACGACCGGCTGGATGAAACGGCTTTGGGCGGGCGAGAACGGAATTCTGTACTATCTGGAAGGTCGTTATCAAGGCTCGCTTTTGACAAACGACGTTCGAGGCAAAGCTCTGGTTTTAGCAAGATTCTCTTCGGCTCGAAACGCGGAAGGGACAGAAGTGATAAACTGTTATGTCGATACGTTTTTGAGTCTGGAACAGAAATCCGTGGATTTAGGCGTTCGACTTTTGTTCCCGATGCTGGGTAAAGTTGCAGACAACAACCTGGAACAGACGCTGGCATTTGTTCGCTGGTACTGTGACGGCTGCAAGAGTTCTCCAGCAATGCTATCTTCGTACGCCATGGAACTGAAAAACATCCGTATGGAAACGCGGCAGGAACTGGCGCGTCAGACGCAGATGATCGCTGCCAGATACGGCGGTTATAATCCAGAGTACGTTGTTCAGAATACTGAACCGGAACCGGTCAGATACTCAACGTTCCAGCAAGAACAGCCTTCACAAAGCTATTACGCTCCAACAACTGCAACGCCAGAACCGACTCCTGTTCGAGTTGGATACCCGCCTGTGGGGAACGACACGTATAAATCTATGGAAATCTTCGACGACGAAGAATATTGAGAGAAAATTAGCAATTAGCGCTTTTCAATTAGCGCTTGACGCAGTCAGCGGCGGCGAGATATTGTTCAGAGGGTTGATGGAAACGTCAACCCTCTGCAGCTTTGCAAATTCATTTTGCGTTCTTATTTCTTCAGTTTCTCTATTTTCCCCCTTTACAGATTGTTTCTATTCTGATATAATATATAAAGCGTAATGGGGAATTCTTATTAGACAGCAATCAAACGGATTGTTCTAATATTCATTCCATATAGTTTTTTTATTTCCTTTGAGCTAAACGTCGTTGGAGGAATTATGAAATTTCGACAGGCTTTTATCTGTTTGAGTATTGTATTCGTTTTTTTGATCGCTGGCTGTGAGAAACCGGCTGTCGCGCCTATGAAAATGTCGGACGTCAAAGTCAACGTTGAAACCGCCAAAGCGATTCAGCGCGACGTCCAGCTCACGGCGTATTTCACAGGTCAGCTTGTTCCGGTTTCCAAAGTGGACATCGTTCCGCGAATTCGCGGTTATCTGGAAGCCGTCAAGTATTTGGACGGGTCAATCGTAGACAAAGGTCAGCTGCTGTTTACCATTCAGGATTTCGATTATAAAATTGAAGTCGATAAAGCCAACGCGGAAATGGTCGCCGCCAAAGCGAGAGAAATTTCTGCCAGAGCGACGTACGAAAGCGCTGTCAAATCCAACGAAAAGGTTCAAGGCACGGTTTCTGAAAACGACATCGTCAAATACCGTTCCGCCTGGCAACAGGCTTACGCCGATTTTAATCACAGCGTAACGCAGTACCAGTATCAGGTTCGTCAGCTGTCGTATACCAAGATTTATTCTCCCATTAAAGGCAAAATTTCCAAAACCGTTTATACGCCGGGGGAATTGCTGGATGGCACCGGCGGAAATCCGCCTGTTCTTTGCACGGTTATGAGCATGGATCCAATTTACGTCGAATTCCAGATTTCCGATCGCGACTTTGACAAAGCTCTCAGAGAAGCTCAAAAATATTTCCATGAACATCCGGACGCCCCGGGCGCTCAGCCGCAGGGACAACCTGTACAGCATGAGGCTAACTATCCGCCAGAAGACGACGATGCGCCAGTAGCGGTTGCAGAAGAAGTCGCTGCCAGCGAAACCGAAGTTCAGGCGCCAGCTCTAGCTGACAACGCGTCCAACGGCGCAGGAAATCCTATTACCACTTCTCCGCAGGCGCCTGTCAATCCAGCGGCTCAACAAGCCGCCAATCCGGTAACGGAACTCAATCAGGAGGTCTCAACGGTTGAACAGTCCGTAGAAGATAAGTTGTCTCAGCCCTTTATTCCCAAAGACGAAGACATTGCGCCCTCGGCGGTTCTTCAAGACAACGCCGCCTATATGAAAGGCGATCAGAAAAGCGACGAAACGATTCCGTTTGAACTGGTTTTGTCTGATGATCCGGACGCAAAGGTTTATACTGGGCAACTCAATTATAACGACAACGCCATTGACGTCTCGACCGGTACGATGACCATTCGTGGCGTGCTGGCGAATCCGACCAACGAGCTGTATCCTGGTCACATCTGTACGGTTCGGCTTGAAGGCAAGCTGAAGAAAGGCGCTGTCGTCGTTGAAGAACGAGCGCTTTGCGACGACCTGTCGGCAAAGTACGTTTGGGTTGTAGACGACAAGGGCGTTGCCAACAAGCGATACGTTGTCGTTGAAGAATCATTCGAACATGGAACAATGAGAATTCTGGCTCCCTACAACGAGAAAGAAGTCATTTCTTCAACGGGAGAAAAAATCCTGAAGAAAACCGGGCTTCAGCCGGGTGAAACGTATATCGTGGAAGGATTCCAGAAAGTCCGCGACGGTATGACCGTAAATCCGAAATAAGAATCACATCGTACACTCATTACTTTCAATACTGCCATGTTTTCGAAATTTTTTATCGATAGACCTATTTTTGCGACGGTAATTTCGTCGCTGATTTTCATCGCGGGGGTTGTAACAGCGCTGCAGCTGCCCATTGAGCAGTTCCCCGACATTGTTCCCCCGTCGGTAAACGTGTCGTGTTACTATTTGGGCGCGGACGCTCAAACGTTAGCGGAGTCGATTGCCATTCCGATTGAAAAAGAAGTCAACGGGGTTGACAACATGCTCTATATGACGTCAACCAGTTCCAATACCGGACAGTATTCGCTATCCGTTTATTTTTCTATTGGAACCAACCCGGATATCAACACGGTCAACGTCATGAACCGCGTCAATCTGGCACAGCCTCGTTTGCCCTCGGACGTTCGTCAGACGGGCGTTACCGTCAGTAAAAAGTCGCCTAATATTTTAGGGTTCTATTCGTTCCAGTTGAGCGATTCAGCCGCGGAAACGAAAGACAAAAACTACCTTTCCAACTACGTTTCGATTAACATCAAAGACGCTCTGGCGCGAATTCACGGCGTCGGAAGCGCAGACTTGATGGACGCGCGAGATTACAGTATGCGAATCTGGCTTGATCCGGATATTTTAGCTCAGCGCAACGTGTCCATTAACGAAATTGCCAGCATCCTTTCAGAACAAAACGTTCAGGTTGCTGCGGGAAGCGTTGGCGGCGAACCGGCTCCCAAAGGTCAGCTGATGACTCTGACGGTTTCTACAAAGGGACGTCTCCAGACGGTTGAGGAGTTTGAGAACCTGGTTGTTCGCACAACCAAAGACGGACGCATGCTTAAACTCAAAGACGTCGCCCGGATTGAACTGGACAGTCAAACGTACACAAACGGGTCGTTTAACATGGTCTTTGATCCCGGCGAAATCTCAGGCAAGAAGGAAAGCGCTGAGAAGGACGAAGCCGCAGAGGCAGACAAGCCTGCGTATCAGCCCAAGCTTCGCGAATCGGCAACCATTGCCATTTACGCTGCGCCGGGCGCAAACGTCATGGAAGTGGCTCAAGACGTCCGCAAGGAACTGGAAAGCCGCAAGGCGGAATTCGAGAGCGCGGGCATTGAATACATCAACGCTTACGACTCGACCATGTTCATTTCCGCATCGTTAAAAGAAGTCGGCTTTACGCTTTATTTGACCATCGCGATTGTCGTTGCCGTTGTGTATATCTTCCTGCAGGACTGGCGCGCAGCGCTTGTTCCGACGCTGACAATTCCGGTTTCTCTGGTTGGCACGTTCTTTATGATGGGGCTGTTCGGGTTTACAATCAACACGCTGACCCTGTTCGGGCTTTGCCTTGTCATCGGCATCGTTGTTGACGACGCCATTGTCGTGGTGGAAAACTGCCAGCGTTTGCTGGACGAAGAAGGTTTGAATCCACACGACGCGGCGGTGAAGTCCATGGAAGAAGTTACCGGTCCGATTATCGCAACGACCTGCGTTTTGATGGCGGTCTTCCTTCCGACGCTGTTTATTTCCGGGCTTGTCGGGATTATGTATCAGCAATTCGCGCTGACCATTGCAGGATCGGTTTTGATTTCCGCGCTGTGCGCTTTGACAATTGCCCCGTCGCTGTGCGCGATTCTGTTGAGAAAGTCCAAACCGGAAGAAGACAAGTTCTTCGGGTTCCGCTGGTTTAACTATGGGTTCAACGGCTTTGCAAGTTGGTATGAACGCAACCTCAATTTCCTGACCGTAGCAACGCCGATTACCGTAATCTTCTGGATTGCTCTTGTTGCCGCTTTGGTTTGGGGCGTTTCTGTCATGCCGCAGGGATTTATCCCGCAGGAAGACCAGGGAACGCTGTTTATCGACATGCGTTTGCCCGCCGGACGTTCTTTGCAGCAGACAGAGCTTATTGCTCATAAAGTCAATCAGATTATTCTGGATCATTATGCAAAGGATATCGTCAATACGCACTTTGTTACCGGTTTTTCCATGCTGGACGGCACGTATTCCAGCAACGTTGCTATCGGCATCATTTCTCTGAAAAACTGGGAAGAGCGAAAAGCTCCGGGCGAAGACGCCGAAACCCTTTCCAAAAAAATCATGCTGGATTGTTACCAAAACGTTCCGGAAGCCCAGATTATTGTCTTCTCCCCGCCGCCCATTTCCGGCATTGGTACGTCCGGCGGTTTGGAAGGTCAGCTGGTTGACAAAAACGAATCCGGTCTGGACGTTCTGTACAATGCCGCTCAGGAACTCAACCTTCAAGGGCAAAACAGCGGGACGTTCTCGCAGATTACGTCTACGTTTAAGCCTACGTACCCGCGTCTGTATTTGAATATCGACCGCGAAAAGTGCAAGAAGATGAACGTCAATCTCAACGAGTTGTTCGTTTCGCTCTCCGGCTATTTGGGAAGTAAATACGTCAACGACTTTAACACGTACGGTCGAGTTTTCCAGGTCATTTTGCAGGCGGAAGGCGCCAAGCGCGCTGACAAAGACGCGATTCTTTCTCTCCCGGTTATGAACGCTGACGGGAAGAAGATGCCGCTGTCGGCGGTAGCGACGCTGGAAGAAACCGTCGGTCCGCAGTTTGTTAACCGCTATAACATGTACACGTCAACCTCGGTGATGGGGAACCTCAACCCGGGCAAGAGTACAGGCGTTGGCATGAGCGAAATGAAACGCATCGCCCACACCGATTTGCCGGAAGGATTCGAGGTCTTCTGGACAGGCATGGCTTACCAGCAGTCTCAGGCGGGAACGTCGATTGCGGTCGTCTTCGCGCTGTCGCTGGTATTCGGATTCCTCGTGCTGGCAGCGCAGTACGAGTCGTGGTCAGCCCCGATTATTATCATCATGGCTGTCCCGCTGGGCGTCTCTGGAGCTGTTCTGGCGGTCTTCCTGCGTGGGCTTGACATCAACCTGTACACGCAAATCGGTTTGATCGTTATGGTCGGCTTGTCCGCAAAGAACGCGATTCTGATTACAGAATTCGCCCGTGACAAATGGCTCAAGGAAAAGCACACGATTCTGGAATCGGCGCGTCTTTCCGGACGTCAGCGACTTCGTCCGATTATGATGACGTCGTACGCGTTTATTTTGGGCGTCGTTCCGTTGATGTTCGCCACCGGCGCTGGCGCTCACAGCCGAATCGACATCGGCACCGCTGTCTTCGGCGGCATGCTCGAAGAAACCATGGTCGGCATTCTCGTGTCCCCGGTTCTGTTTATCGTGATTACCTCCATTGCCGTTTCGATTATGAGCGTATTCCGCCGCGGACTGGGAGGCGAAACCGAACCGGGCGATAACGCGTCGGAAGCGTAATTATTTTTCGGAGTGCGAGAGCAAAGCTCTCGCTTTCGTATACCGACGAGAACAACAAAAAACGTTTCTACGCCGAAAAAGCTGGAGCTGTTTTAATCAACGCGAGCTGTCGCTCGCTTAAAAAAGCGAGAGTTCCGCTAACGCTCCACTCTCGCACTCCGAAAGCAACTCACCCTTTACCCCCTATTACCAAAATGATTTACGAAGGAGATTTTCATAACGACGTGCATCGTTATCAGTTTGCTATCGCGGTTGCGAAGTTCAACAAGACAATTACTCAGCGTCTTTTAGACGGCGCGATTTGGCGACTGAAACAAGCTGGGGTAACGGAACAACAGATTGACGTCTTCTGGGTTCCCGGATCGTTCGAGCTGCCGACGATTGCCGAAAAGCTCTGCTGCGTGCAAGTATGCGGCGTCAATCTTTACGACGCGGTCATTTGCCTCGGTGCGGTTATCAAAGGCGAAACCTCGCACGACCTGCACATCAACCAGTCGATCAGCCGGCATTTTATCGACATCTCCCGCAATTTTGAAATTCCGGTTATGTTCGGCGTTCTGACCTGCAACAACGTCGAACAGGCCAACGCCCGATCCGTCGCGGTTGAAGAACTGTACCCGACCGGAAAACTGGACGATGCTCAAAACGTTCCAGATAAAACCGTCGCCGCTCACCTGGGCAACAAAGGCGTCGACTGTGCCGAAGCTGCGCTGGAAATGGTCGACCTGATGGAACAGATTGAAGAATTGGGCGACGTCGAAGAAGAATTCAACGCCGATGACATGTTCGATGACGACGATTTCAACGAAGAATTTTTTGGCGGCGCCAACGACAATGACGACGATGAAAACGAAAAAGACGACGACAAAGATATGCCGTTCTAACGCAGAATAGTTCAAATTAAGAATTTGTTCCTCGCAGCTTTAGCTGTGGGAACAATTAAAAAATAAATATCGTAGCTCACCCCTTTAGGCGTCGGATCTTAAACGACATACATAATATTAAAACGCACCA
>JAZRTH010000399.1:0-4813 GCA_045651945.1 Thermoguttaceae bacterium | reverse complement strand
TCAATCCGATCGCCCACGAAATTGTACTTTGAATAATAGCGGATCTCCAGAATCGCGTCCGGAACCGCCTCGCTAAGAAGAACAAAACCAGACGCATCGTTTGACAACTTCACGCCGTCTTCGCCGACAGTTTCCGTTACCGTTTCAGACAGCGTTTTTGACGTTTCCTCTTTTTTATCCGAGCCGCAGCCGGTGAGAACCATTCCGAGAATCGTAATCGACAGCAGAAGAAATTTGGCATTCATTTTTAACTCCTCACTCCTAACTATCCAGCCCTTAGCCCGCCTAGTTTGGTATTTACTTATTTCTCTTCTCAACGTCAAGTTAAATATTTCTCAACAATTCCATCCAATTGCGATTTAATCATTGAAAAATCGCAGTCTAAATTCAACGTGCGAACTTCAATCCTATTGCCGCTCATGCTATACTCATTTTCTGGATAAATATCCTCATCCGTCTTGGCATAAAGCAACATTCCAGACACCTCATGAGGACAATCACGCAACTCTGCTTCTTTATTTTTTACATAAGTAAATATTTGATATAAGTGGCTGGAATAAAGCGTTGATTTATCATATTGAATCTGAGTGGTATGTGAATAATACTTGGCATCAATTATCAACGTCTTTTCTTTATATGTCAGCATAATATCCGTCTGCATAACTGGCAACATGGAACTAACGTCATCGTCCAACTGCCATGAAATCTGAGAGGATTTGGCGGAAATTTGCGGATGTTCTTTCCGATAGTATTCTAAAATGAATTTTTCGTATAACCGACTCATTCGCTGCTCATCCAAAAAATCCATGAGTTTGACGCCACCCAAATTATGCGTTTGAATCAGACCTTTAATTACCAGATAACAAATAAAAATTAACATGCGATAAGTCTGATTACTTCTGTTATACTGCAAATTCCAATTAATAGAATGAACGTCAAGAACATCAACCTCGTCAAAAAATACTAACAGTTTTCTAAGCTCTTTCTTCCGCTCTTTAGCAATATCAGCATGAAGAAGGAATAACATCGTAGTTTTTATAATCTGGTTCATATATGAATTAACCGAAAATTCATCATAAGAGCATACCATTTGTCTACGATGAAACGTCAGCGTTCTATTAGATTCTGAAAAATCAATCTTGCCGCGAAGGGTGGATAACGTTTCTGTTTGTGGTATATACTCTTTTCCCAGACCGCGTTTTATCTGATAAGTTATCCCACAAGCAAGGATAGCAGCGCACAATTCAGCCGTATTATCAAAGCTCTCAGCAGCAAATTTTTTGTATCCTTGTTTATTTAGAATATGAAATGCATAGGAGAGCATATAATAAAAGTTCTTTATTGGAATCATTTTATTTCTGTCCTAAGCTTTTCAGACCAATCTTTAACCTTACCAGGTTCATCAAACCAGTATTCTCTTAACAGAGGAATAAGTTCATATTCCACAATGTCAGACAAATCTTGATCTTTCACATCATTGAGATTACAGAAAAAGCTATGCCCGAGACAAAAACCTTCGCCAAGGGAATCGTCTTTAGCAATTTCCAAATTTAACCCCTTTACACACTGAATCAGATTATTAAATTTGTGGCTGTTCAACGCTTCACAATACTTTTGAAATCCGTCCGTATTAAAACCTGGCTTCATCTCGAAGAATGCAAAACGCCGTCGAAGTGCATAATCCAGCATTGCAAGACTGCGATCTGCGGTATTCATCATGCCAATTATGTAAACATTTTCTGGAACATAGAAATCTTCATCATTATAAAGCAACTTAAGTTTAAAATTTGAACCCCGCTTATCATTTTCGATAAGCATAAACAGTTCTCCCAAAATCTTACTCAAGTTGCTGCGATTTATCTCGTCGATAATAAAGAAATACTTTTTCTCACTGTCGTTCTTCGCCATTTTACAAAATTTGTAAAATGGTCCATGTTTGAGTTCAAAACCTGCGTTTGACGGTCGAAATCCCATAATGAAATCTTCATAAGAATAGTTCTGATGCAACTGAATCATCATAACCCGCTTATCATCTCTTTCTTCCATAATAGAGTATGCAAGACGATTTGCAACATAGGTTTTTCCGACGCCGGGTGCGCCTTGAAGGATAACATTTTTCTTTTTCGAGATAAGCCTTGCCAATGTATCGTAGTCCTTCTCATCCATATAGACATCTTCGAGAAAATCCTTCTTACTGTATTTTTGGCTAGTTTTCTCGGTTTCTTCATTGTTAACGTTCTTACCTTCTATTTCAGAACCATTGTCTACATGTTTTGTCAACTTTTTTTCTGGCGTTTTTTCACTCTTTTGCTTTTCTTTACTTACCTCTTGAGAATATTTAAAAGCCTCCCAACTTAATTTGTAAAAAGTTTTCAAATTACTTTCATCACTTTGCAGGTAGTCACGTACTTTTTCAACAATATCAAAATATTCTATTGCAGAAAAATTAGATACAGCTTTCTTTGTATCAATCTTTGGAAGGTTTTCTACCACAGACGAAGGAATTTGTCCTGATTTATAGATATACTTCGTGTTTCGATTATCCAGATTCAGGTATACATCAGGATTAATCCAAAACAGTCCCATAGAAATCTTTGCAATCTTATTGAATTTCATCTTGATAGCAATATCAAAATAGTGGGAAAAAACAGCTCGATTTTCAGATGTTGGAGACGAGGCATAATCTAGCGCTGATTCAAACAAGTTCCATAGATTATCTATATCATCATCCTCACGCTCTCCGATAAATTGATAAAATACCGCATTGTTAGGATCCAAAACCGGAATGCCCGAGAAAGATGCTGGGGTTGCTGCAACGATTCCAAAGATGTTTTTTACTGCAGTAATTATCGCTTTTCGATCAGATTCATTGATTCTTCTATTGAACAATCCAAAAAAAGTAAATGGATCAATGTCTATGATTTGTTTATCTTTGTCAAGCGTGGGATTTTTAATACCTGTATCAGAAATAATCTGTTTGACCTTTGGAATTAATTCCTTTCGGTTGTTCTTATAGGACAAAAGATTTTTTGCCAGTTCTTTATAGAAATCTACCCAATCAAATTGATTTTCAACTTGTTCCATTATCAGGTTCTCCTTTACAACATCTTCCACGATTCGTAGAAGATGATTAAAAACATTCTCTCTAAAACAACTCGGATATCAACTACAAAGGCAAACCGCTAAAGCGTTATCATTTTTCCCTTTATAGAACAAATATCCAAACTATTGAAATAAATGAATAAATAACAGATAATTTTATCAATAGTTGAACAATAAAACGTTTATTGCTATTATTTAGTATATCCAACAAAATAACAAATGACAAGGGGGTTGCACCAGAAAGATTAAAAATGTTTTTAAAATTGTATATTCACTCTCACAAGATTCATCAATAGAAGATAATTGTTTAGTTGCGCGTTACAGAGAAAGCGTAACTTCGCGAACTTTGCGAACTTCGCGTGAGGTTATTCTTGACGGTTACGCAACCCGTTTTTGTTCGCCTATCGGCGAATGCGTAATTCCGCTCCCCCTGGTCGCTCCATTACCGCCTTCCATTTCTTTGCGATCTTTGCGTTCTTTGCGGCTAAATAAATTTTGCGGCAGGGGACTCACCCGTGGCTCGGCTAATCGTTTTAGTTCCTTTTCCTCCCGTCCTCCCTTCAGGAGGACAGAAGGAAAAGGTTATTTGACGATATTCTTTTTTGCGAGTTCTTTGTTCCGTGGGTTTCACCCACGGCTAGAAACATTCAACCGCTACGCGGTTGTTAAGAAAGCGTAACTGCGTTCGCTTCGCTCACTTCGTTACCGCCTTTCATTTCTTTGCGATCTTTGCGTTCTTTGCGGCTAAAAAATTTTTGCGGCAGGGGACTGCCGCATGCCGGACAGAACAGAGATTTTCAGCGGGGCAAGGTTCCATTGGCAGGCGAGGACGCCTGCGGTCGACGAGGACGTCGACCCTCCGAATCGCAAGCGTCAGCCGATTGTTACATCGCAAACTTCGCGTGAGCCTTTTTCCGGGGGCTAACGCGTCCCGGTTCGCCAACAGTCTTTCAAACCCTCTTACCCCGCCTGATTGTGGATAATAATATCGCCGTCTTCTGTAACGTCTTCAAAGCGGACGGAAAGCTGTCGCGAGACGCCGGATTCCTGCATGGTGATACCGTAGATCGTGTCGGCAACGGACATGGTTCGTTTGGAGTGCGAAATGCAAATGAACTGCGTGATGTTCTCAAAGCGTTTGAGGACCTGACCGAATCGGTCGGTGTTGGCTTCGTCCAAGGCAGCGTCGACTTCATCGAGAATGCAGAACGGGCTTGGGTTCGTCTCGAACATTGCCAGTAGCAGCGCGACGCAGGTGAGCGTCTTTTCGCCGCCGGAAAGCAGGGAGATGTGAGTAAGTTCTTTTCCCGGCGGCTGAGCGATGATCTCGATGCCCGCTTCGGAGACGTCTTCGTTTTCATCGATGATGATTTCCGCCCGACCGCCGCCGAACAGGTCGCTGAACAGGCCGCTGAAATGCGTTCGCACCGCTTCGACGGTTTCCATGAACCGTTTCTGAATGCGGTCTTTGTTGGCGCGAATCTGGCTTTCGAGCATTTGCTTTGCCTTGCAGCAGTCCTCGTACTTGTTTAGGTTGACGTCGTACTTGTTCTGCAGGCTTTCCAGCTCGTTGAGGGCTTCCATGTTGATAGCCCCCAGCGAGTTGATTTTGTTACGCAGCTGTTTGATTTCCGTCTGCGTTTCCGGCGAGACCTCCATAACGGCGCCGTTCTCGCCCCGGTTTTCCGCAGAAAGCAGGGCGATGTCGATA
>JAZRTH010000398.1:0-5286 GCA_045651945.1 Thermoguttaceae bacterium | reverse complement strand
ATTTAACGCTATTTTATACCAATGAGAAACAAATTTCACTCCCCCCCAAGAAAAAATTCGTAGTCGCTTGCAGATTCACGCGCCGCCAAAGAAAAAAGCGGGAGGCGCCTCCCGCTTTGCGTAATTACGTTCGCTTCGCTCACACCCACGGGTTTACACCCGTGGCTCGCCAATTATTTTCGCTTACGCAAATAGAGCAAACCACAAACCCCAAGAGCCAGTAGCGCCCACGTCGACGGTTCCGGAACGGCGTTGGCGTCTACGGAAGCGTAAAGCGTATTGCCGATAAGGCTCAGATTCCAATAGTAGTCGCTTTCGGGGGTCAAAAGTCCACTCCAGAAATCAGCGTTCGCCATGTCGCCTGTAAAACCGTCAGGCGATGTATTGACAATAAACGGATACGATGCGCCCGGCTGAAGGGAATCAATGGACAATTGGATGATGGAATCAGAAGCGATATTAAACGAACTGGCGATGAGCGTGTCAAGGCCGGTCTCGTCCTTTTCGATTAACAGCGTAGACCCTGGATTCAACGTAAACGCATATTCGCCTTCTGCAAGGTCCGAGTCGTCAATAGTCAACGTTCCAACTGAATTGCCCGGCGAGAAAACTGCTGTTGAATAGTTCTCTGAATCAAGTTTTTCGCCAACAACCAAAGCGCCTTTGAAATACTTTTGCATATCCAGACGTCCGGAAGAAACAACAAAGCTATCAGCCTCAATCAAACCTTCTGACGCAGTATATATTCGCAATGTACCTTCGCCGGTCTTTTTAACGACTCCCTTGTCAGTACTGTAAATTTTAAACGATGAAGCATCCAACAATTTGGAAACCCCGGAACCTACGTTCAATTCCAACGTTCCCGTGGAATCAGCTGTTCCAATGTTGAGCGTTCCAGTAAGAGAATCGATATAGTCTAAATTCGCTGTCAGCGAACCGCCGTTGGAAATATTAACGTTATGGAATTGATACTTATTGGTTGAATCGTTCGAGCGCCCGGCAATCGTTACTTGAGCCTGATTGATAACCGTAGCAGGTTTGTTAGAATTATTCATATAAATGCCGCCGTCGAAAGAATACGTTCCGTTATCCTGGAAAGTAAGCCCGCCTGTACCGGACAAGTAGAGGTCGTTTCCGGCGTTAGTGGCGCTGTTGCCGCTAAACTTGCCAACGGCATTGGCGCCGGAGAATGTAACGCTGCCCGTGCAGTAAATTGCGCCGCCTTGTCCGTTTGTATAACCGCTGGCAGCGGCTTTATTTCCTGTAAAAGTAATACTCTTGGCAGACATTTCCAGACTACCTGCATAAACAGCGCCGCCAAGACGCGTCCCGGTGTTATTTGTAAATGAGATTATGTTAGCGTCGGAAAACTTAATCGCGCCGCCTGTGCTGATTCCGCCGCCTGTCGCGTTGTCATGATATGTTGTTGCTTTATTGTTTTGAAAATAAAAGTTTCCTGTTTTAAAAGTCATAGAGGAAGCGCCAATCGCTCCGCCGATATATTTAGCAGAATTATTTTTAAACGTTGTAACAGCATCGGCGCTTTTGCCTGTAATGGTAAGATTTGAACCGCTGATAGCGCCGCCATCATTGCCTGAAACGACATTGTTTTCAAACGTTATGGTTGTTCCGGTAATATTAAGGGCCTTGCTGCTTTCAACTCTAATGGCGGCTCCGTATTTACCAGCCTTGTTACCACTGAATGAAATCGTATTACCATCAATAGTTACATTTCCGCCGTTTGCCCGAATTGCGCCTCCACGATGGGTTGCCTCGTTTTCTTTGAATGAAATCGTATCAGCTGTTATGGTTAAATTACCCCCATCTGCTAAAATACCGCCACCCATACCATAATCAGTATTATTTGTAGTTCCTGCCGTTGTTTTGTTTTTTTCAAATGTAACATTCTTAGCTGAAATTGAAATGTTGCCTCCTGAAGCCAACGCGCCGCATATGCTGGCGGATTTGTTGCCAGTAAAGGAAAGCGTCTCGACGTCTGTTGCGGTAAAAGATGAACCAGCGCTAACCGCGCCTGCGCGACCATTAGTATGGAAAGTTCTGCCGGTGTTATTAATAAAATAGAATGAACCAGTAGATAAAGTAACATCTGTTGCTGAAACAGCGCCGCCGATATAATTGGCAGAGTTGCCCTCAAATGTTGTACTGGAATTTTTGTCTATTCCTGTAATGGTAAGTTTTCCTGAATGAAAAGCTCCACCGTCATTATTGTTAGCTCTATTGTTATTGAATGTTATCGTTGACCCCGTAAGCGTTAAATTGGTTCTGGCAACCGCTCCGCCTCCTATGGTAGCTGTATTGTTGCTAAAATCAATCGTTTCGCCGCTAATAGAAACATTGTTTTGGGTAGAACCGGTATACCCATAAATGGCGGCGCCGCGACCATCGGAGCCTGCCGCGTTGTTATTTGAAAAGGACAACGTTCCCGTAGAATTGATTGTCAACGATCCTTGATTAACACAGATAACGCCGCCGTGTTTATTATCTAACTTAAACCCGGAAAAAGATACGTTGTTGAGGGTCAATGCAGGCGCCGCGCCGGAATTATTGATGTACATAAAACCGCCGTCGTTGGCAACTGCAGTAGAGTTCCCTTGATAATTCAAATTGCTTAACGTGATAGTATATGCGCCGCTTTCTGCCAAGTTATAACAGCCAGCAGTTCCAGCGTTAATAGTCTGAGCGGTACTATTTGCCGACTGAACCGTAAATGTACGAACAGGAGCAACGAGTGAATTGTGCGTTGACGTGCCGGAAATTGTAAGAACATCGCCTTCCGCGGCGCCGTCTGTCGTTTGAACGGTTGCAACGTCTGAACCGGAACCGGTTTCTGTTCCGCCATTAGTGCGAACGACAGTTTGAGCATTGACAAAGACCGTAAGAACAAAAACAGCCAAAAAAGAAAAGAGAACCCGACCGGATGTTAAAATGCAGGGGAGGGAGGATACGCGGTTTCTAGGATTAGCCATAATTTTACTTCTTCGATGGGTAAAACTGGTAAACGGTTATTGAATACGACTTTTGCGGCGGTACGCCCGGGGCAAAATGGAATATCGCTATTATACATTAATGATATTATACACTCAATTTTGCAATCGAATAGCGATAAATGGGAAATTTTTCGAAAAAACGTGTGAAATATTGAGAAAATAGAGAAGAAAAAAGGATTGGAAGGCGGTAATGAAGAGAAATTTTAGGCGAGCCACAGGTGTTAACCCGTGGGTGTGAGCGAAACGAACAGAAAAGGCTCACGCGGAGACGCGGAGGCGCTGAGGGCGTTCGCGAAGTTTTAAAAACTATGCGTTCTTTGCGTTCTTTGCGGCTTAAAATTCTTTGGCGAAGCTCTCGCTCGCGATCCGAGGAGGTTTTCGGCTGCGTCGATTGGTAACAGCGAGCGAGGCGGATTGCCTTTTCGTCTTTTTCGTTCCTTTTGTGTTTTTCGTGTTTTAAAAAACTTCGGCGGCTGAGACAGCCGCGATCCAGCAGGTCGGAGGGGCTTTCCGCGTTCAGGAGATTTTTGGAGGCTTCCGCCGCCGACCGACGGGAACAGGTTTATTTATTATACCCGACGTTAAGAAGGTATTCCAAGTCGAACGATTCCCCGGCTTTACAGGTAATCGGACCTTCGTGAACAGGGCTGGGAATGATGCAGTAATGTCCGCCGTCGAGTAAATAGAATCGCGTTTGCTCTGTTCCCTTAATGATAATAAACCGAACGCCCAACCCGGTCTTTTCGTCGCGGAAATCGAGCCACGACGCCGGTTTGGCTCGGACGGTATGCTTTGTAGTACCGCCGTTTTCGCAAGTTACCTTGAATTCCTTGACAGACTGGTTCATTCGCAAAGACAACCCCGCGTATCCGCCCCACGGGATATTCAGCGGCGTGCGGTCAAAGACAAGGTCTTCGCCCCCGGCGGTGAAATGATGTTTGAACGAAATCGAATAGCTCCCTTTTTCGTCCGGGGCGGAAAAGACGACGGTTCTGTCTTCCGTTAAAAGAATAACATCCGGGTTGCGATCGTCAAAGTAACGCAGCTTGATTGTTACAGTAGCAGACAAGCCGTCAATAACAGCGTCCCACAATACAACCTCGGTCTTTCCGTTGGAAGGTTCCCAGTAATTGACGCCGTTGATAAACTTCCAGCTAAACCAAAGCCCGGTATGCCATCGGTGATCTCTTGGGCGAAGCTCTGAAATAACGCGCCCGTCCGGCAGCGCAACAGGATGAATATACGGTTTGCCTTCCGGCGTTTTGACAACCAGTTCCCAAACGACCGAGTCGCCGTTGACGAGCTTGGCGCCGTTGTCCGTTTTAACGCATTGATAGTCCGCCGCGCAGACGACGGAACTGATTGCTAAAAGCAGGGAAAGGAATATATATCGCATGGTCAGGTTAAATAAACAAAATAAAGTATTAGAAATAGTCAAAGCGACCAACGGGAGCGATTATAATACGTTTCGCGCGGCAGCGCGGACTGGCTCCCCCGCCATCAGCGGCTTGAAAAAACTTTCGGTCACCAGCAAGCTGTCGACCTTTTAGAGAAGTTTTTTCAAGTTAAATTAAAAGGGGAAAACCTTAGTCTTATCGAAAACGTAAGCGACCAACGGGAGCGATTATAATACGTCTCGCGCGGTAGCGCGGACTGGGAGCGGCGCCTCGCCGCCCTTTTTTGAAAAAAAGGTTCTTCCCCTCAAACTCCCCTTTCCAAAAAACTTTAGTAAGGGGAGGTTATAAGAAACTAATGAGAATCGCAACTCAGATCAGCTTCCGCAGATAGTCGATGCTGTCCTGAGCGTCGTCGAGCGTGCCGCATTCAACGCTCATGACAATGTCCTGCGGAATCGACTTCAAAATGGCAACGACCTTTTCCCAGTCAATAACGCCTTTTCCGCAGGCGCAGCCGACCGGCGTGCCCATTACCTTGCCGCGTTCGGAATCGGACTGCGAGAAAGAGATGTCTTTGGCGTGAACGTGTACCAGACGCGTCTTGATTCGTTCCAGCCATTCGACCGGGTCGTTGTTGCCCAGGTACGAGTTGCCTGTGTCGAAGTTGACGCCAATCGTGTCCGGCATGTCAACCAGATTGACCAGCTCGTCGAACATGTCGGGCTTGAGGGAGTACTGCTGATGCTGTTCCAGCCCAATTTTGATTCCCCGGCGCGAGGCGACTTTCGCCGCTTCCATGAGCGTGTAACGAATGAGAACAAAGTCTTCCGCCTTGGTCGTCCAGTCCGGCTTGGCGCCTTCGTCCGTATTGAGAACCGGAG
>JAZRTH010000397.1:0-1570 GCA_045651945.1 Thermoguttaceae bacterium | reverse complement strand
ACGGAAATCCCGACAACTTCGATATCGTCTCGCTCCAGAATCTTTCGATAATCTCGAGTCGTAATTGCGCTGTCCGGCTTGGAGCAGAAATACGTATTGTTTTTGAACTCGTTGGAATGGCGGTCGTCCACGTCGGCAAACGCAACGACGTCTCCGAACTTGCCGATTTCACGAATATCGTGATGAGCTACGCCGCCGCAGCCGATGTATCCGATGGTAAAGCGTTCGTTTGGCGTTTGAGCGCAACATTCCGGCTGAATCCACAGCGCAGGAGCGGCAAAACCGGCTCCGGCAAGAGCGCTGGCTTTGAGAAAATTTCTGCGTGATATTTGTGACATAGTCATTCCTTTCATGGTAAATAATGCTCTTCCAGCGCCGGAGCGCCAGAGCAAAAAACAAATAAAACAATCAAGGGGGTTCTCTCTATAAACAAAACTCAATAGAGAAAGGAATCCCATGACTGAAAGTCATTATACGCATTTCGCAGGGATTCTGCAAGAGACAACTGGACGCGCTCTAAAAATTCATCCGGGGTTCGAATTTAAACTCTTGAAACAGTTTGCCGTCGTGCAATTTATAAACGCGGAAAATCATCTTCCCGTCTTCGACAGTCCCATTTATAACGGTTGCAGTGTCGTGTTTGGGATTGAGCGTTCGTCCGCCGCCGACAAAGTGCGCCCACGGGCGGTCTTCAGTCGGGGGATCGTAACGGAAATTGTGATTGTGAGCGGTTATAACCGCCTGAACGCCGTACTGTATGAACAGCGGCGACCACATGTCGGCGCACGGTTTGTGCCAGGCTGCTGCGCCAGTCAAGCTGTCCCCGCGGCTTACGTTGGGATTTTTGTTAAACAGCGGAATGTGACAGAATACGACGATAAACGGCGCGGTCTTGATTTCCGGACGTTCCAGCGTCTCTTTGAGCCATTGCGTCTGCAGCTCTCGATACGGTTCGAATTCCGCTAAGCCCTTAAACGCCGGGTGAGCGTCCGGCTTGTCTTCGCCGGTGTCCATGCCGATAAGAGCAAAGTCGCCTTGTCGAAGGGCGAAATTCCGACCCAACGCCCAGTACTTGGAATTCTTCTCTTCCGGATCGCGAGCGATGAGTACCGTATCGAGATGTCTAACCCACGAACCGCGGAAATCGTGGTTGCCGGGAACAAACAGAAACGCGTAATCCTCCGCCATCGAGCGCCCGCCGGGATACAGCAAACTGTCAATCGCCTCGTCTTCAGACCGAAGCTGATGGACAATATCGCCGTTCCAAACGACAAGCGCCGGTTGAAGTTCTTTGAGCTTTTTATCGACAGCCTGAAGCGCGTCAATTTCAGAATGAGTGTCGTTAATCACGGCAAACGACGACCTTCCGCCCACGCCCATCGTGGTTAAGGAATGAACGGCGCTGAATTCCGGCTTTCCCACTTTGACGTTGTAGGCGTTAGGATAATCTACCGACATAGTCGCCGCGCGATAGAAGTATTTTGTGTTCGGCACCAGACCGCGAATTCGAACGGACAGAACCTTGTCCTGAATTGACCGCAGCGGAGGCACGCACGCATAGACTCTTTTC
>JAZRTH010000396.1:0-5132 GCA_045651945.1 Thermoguttaceae bacterium | reverse complement strand
GAAAAGGTTATTTGACGATATTCTTTTTTGTGTGTTCTTTGTTCCGTGGGTTTCACCCACGGCTAGAAACATAGTACCGCTAACGCGGTTCTAGCGGAACGCTACAGCGTCTGTTTTTTAAAACTTCGCGAACATTCTCCGCACCTCCGCGTCTCCGCGTGAGATTTGCCCGGGAGCTAACGCACCCGGCTCGCCTATCCGCTCTTCAAAAACGCTTCCAGTTTCCACAGCGGAATCGGTTTGTCTTCCGAGATGGGAATAATATTTTCGCCGTTTTGCGGGTTGTTCGGTTCGGTTGTAACAGGTTCCGACGGCACGCCGGAACGCTTTGCTCTTTTGGCGGCTCGGCGCGCTTCCCGATAAAGAACCCATTTGGACATTCTCGTCAGCAAGGCAGGAAGTATCGACAGCGAGGTGAACATACAGCAGGCGACGCCCATGGTCAAAACCAGCCCCAGGCTTTGCAAGCCGCGATGTTCCGCTGTCATCAGGGAGCAGAAACCCAAAATGGACGTCATGGACGTCATCGTCAGCGCGCCGGCTGTGGACGAACTGATTCTGAACGGTTTGGTCTTGTCGCGGCGGCGGTAATCGTGGACGATATGAACGCCGTCGTCAATGCCGATGCCCAAAATCAGCGGCAGAATAATCATGTTGGCGGAGTTGAGCGGGATCTGTAAAAAGCCCATGATTCCAAACAGGAACAGAATTCCCATCAGTAACGGCAGCATTGCCAAAATAGTGTGACGAAGGCTTCTGAAGTCCAGGAACAGGACAAACATAATTCCCGCCAGAGCGTACCAGGCGGCGGAAATGTACGACCGCTGCATCTGGAGCGAACATTCGTAGGTCTGGAGCGGGTTGCCGGTCGCTTCCGGGTCGACGGCTCTGACCTGTTTGACGAATTCCGTCAGGTTGTCCATGTCCCAGATATCTCCGGAACCGTAAATCTGAAGGGCGTACGTGCCGTCTTTGGCGTACAGACGATCCACCCACGGCTGAGGCAGGTCCGCCATTGTCGGCGGTTCCGGGTCGGAGCAGAAGTAAATCTGCTGCATTCGGGTGTAATAGTCCTGCGCCATGCACATTTCAAACTGATTGAGCCGGGCTGTTACTTCTTCCGGCGACAGGTTGTTGAACCGTCGGCGCAGTTCGCGAATCCGTCCGTCAAAGATATGGTAAACGTCTTTGGCTTGCGCGCTGACTTCCGGGCTGTATTCCAGAGCCGTTAAGAACGAGCTTAAGTCGTTGTAGTTAGGCGCGGAGAGCGTCCGTTCGCGATTTTTCGCAAAGCCCTGCAGAGCAACCGCGGAATACTGATGAATCTGTTTGATAAGCTGGGTCTTTTCCTCGGTTGAGTCCGGCAGTCGGGAAACGATTTCTTCAACGCGGGTGATGTTGGGCTGTTTGAGGAACTCCTCTTTGAGCCGTTTGACTTCCTGTTTGTCTTTCGTGGTCGACAGGGCAAACCAGACGTTCTGGTCGCTTTCCGCCATGAGCCGCTTTTCCCACTCGACGCTTTCGACCCCCTTCGCCTGAAGGTTCATGAGGTTGTGGTCGTATTTCAAGTCCGGGAGGAACATAAAGCTCAGCGCAGCCCCGCCGGCAAAGAGAATTATCGTCGAACCAAAGTTTTTGGAAAAGACGTCTGTAACAGACGACATCTTGATTCGGAACGTTTCCTCTTGCAGAACGACGTTGTGGAAAACCTTGTCCGTCAGCAACGTTTGAGCCGGCAGAACAATCAGCGCCGCCAGACAGCAAAGCAGAATTCCCACGCCGGCAATCCGCCCCAGTTCTGCTACGCCGATAAACTCCTGTCCGCCCGCGGCGGCAAAGGCGATAGCCGTCGTCAGCGCCCCGACGAAAATGCCAGGCCCCACTTCTTTGGACGCCTTGATTAACGAACGGGGAATGTCTGAACCCTTGAATCGACACGTGGAGTACCGCGCCAGATAATGTATCCCGAAGTCGACGCCCAAGCCCACCAGAATGGCGCTAAAGGCGATGCTGAGGATGTTCAAGTGCCCGATTCCAAAGACGACGTACACCATCGTCCAGGAAATCCCGATTAAAAGCGTGATAATGAGCAAAACGCTGTATCGAACGCCGCGGAATGCAAACAGGAACAGCGCGGCAACGCCGATTAGCGACAGAACCGTCGCCCAGTTCATCGCCTTTTCTGACGAACTCATTTCGTCGTTTTCCATAATCGGCAAGCCCGTCAGCCCCAGTTTGACGTTGGGGAACTCTTCCTGTTTGGCTTTGAGAATATCCCGCAAAACGGTAATGGAGTCCGTATTTTGAGCGAATGCCGCGCCGTCTTTCTCCTTGAATTTGAGAAGAATCAGAGCCATCGCGTTTTGTTTCGCCCACAGGTATTCGACGTCCGGGTGAAGGTCGTCCGGCCCCTGACCAGCGCGTCCGGAAACGGAGTGTTTTTCGTCGCCCAGCCCGTACAGCGGGGACTGGTAAACGAACTGCGGACCTAACGCCGCTTGCAGAGACGCGCTGAGTCGGTTAAACCCTTCCTGCGATTTCGCCTTGACAGCGGGGGGAACCGCCTGATCCGCTCTGACTGACGTCTGCCAGCTTACCCAAAGGCGATTGAGCACGTCCTGCCGTTCTCCCTGAGACATGGACGCGGACTCCTGCAGGAAAAACATGACGTTTTGCAGTTCCGTCGACGAAAAGTAATGGAGGCCCTTTCGCTTGATTTTGGTGTTGTCCGCTTTGTAGAAGACGTCAAAGAACAAGTCCGTCCGCTGGGACAGCGCCCCGCCGACGCCGTCCGCCGCCTGCTGAATGGACGCTGCGTCGCGCCCTTCGACAATCACGACAACGTCGTCTTCCGAGCCAAAGGATTCTATATATTTAAGCCAGCGTTTATTGAACTCGCTGTTGGGGTTGATTAAATCCAGACGGCTTGTTTTGAATTCCAGCTTGTTTACCGTCCCCCAAACGCCGAAACCGGCGAGAATCAGAGCTAACAAGATTACAACCAACGGATGATGGATTACAAACCGGGTCAACGGCTGTAAAAACACGTTGATCCAGTTGTACTCCTTGACGGAGTTTGAGGAACTGTGCGGCGTCCTTTCCGCGGTCATATCAAATCCTTGGTTTAAATAAATATAATAAAATTCGTGAAATTCCCGAATTTAAATTTCATGGGGAATCTTAGTTTAGCAGTAAAAACAGATAAAGTCAAGAGGAAAATTATACTGTTTAGATAGAGGAAATGGCTAAAATAGGAAAGAGAGCGCAGAAACCTTTTCAGGGGGGCGGGTATTACCCGCCAACAGACAACCTTGGATTACGCAGACAATGTCCGCTCCCCAGAAACCTTGTCAACTCACCCGAGTGGATTCGCACCGCTTGCTTCTGCCTGCATTCGCCGTTAGAAAGGCGAGCCGGGAACGTGAGTTCCCGGGCTTAGAACCGCTAAAAATCTCCGACGAAGCCGAAAACGCTTCCGGGTCGCGGACGAAGTCCGCAAAATTAAAAAGCGGGAGTTCCCTCCCGCTTTAGCTTTTATTCTTTTACGATTCGCTGCGTTATTATTCCGGGCGCTAACGCGCCTCGACTTGCCAAAATCCTCAAACGGACTGACCTGCTCAAACGCCAGACGCCGGATTGTCAGACGAACCGTTTTATTCTTCTTTTGCATGCGTATCTACATTGTTACTATCTGATGAATTATTACTACCATCGTATTCAAACTTAATATTGTTAAATTTCAATTTATCATTTAATTCTATCAATTTCTGATTTTTAATATTACTTTTTTTGATAGAAAGCATCTTCAAAGACTTTATTAATAATATATCATTAAGGTTACAATCAGACAAGTCATATCCGATAATATGCAACTCATTAAGATTAGTTAAATTTTGAATTTTATTGAAAAAGTTTGATGGTAATTTCTGAACATAACTGCTGTTATATAAGGTTATTTGTTCCAGATTAGATAATGTCGATAATGTCGCGGCAAGAGATTCTAATGAAAAAGAACAATTTGTTAAAACAATAGATCTAAGGTGTCTATTGTATGACAATTCATCAAAATAATCCGAAATAAAAGGCATATCAGGATTCTTGAAATAACAATAAATAAAGAAGATGTTAGGAATATTGCATGAATTAATTCTTTTAAGGTCATTTCTATTAAATTCGCAATTATTACATCTAAGACTAAGGAATTTACTGCCTCTTGGAATAATCTTTTTTGTAAAACCTGATGGACATGTTGATAAGACTATTTCCATGGGTTGAACATTGTACGAGCTTGATTCCAAATCAGGCATCGTAATGATTTCTACAGAATAAGGTTTCTCGGTATGGTTGTATTTTTTTAAGTGAATTATATCGGTATATTGACAAACATAAAAACCTATAACGAATGCAACCAGAAATATCACTGAATATTTAGCAATGGCGTTTAATCTAAAATGACTGAGCATTCTCATTTCTGTACCTTTCCTCGTTTTTTAGTAAACTGTAAAAAGCAATAATTTACTAAGCGAGTTTCTTTCGTTATACGATAATAAATTGATATTACCTTAAACAAAAAACTCATACGAAAAAGAATAATTAGCACAATGCATACTTTTTTCTGAATATTTTAATTATAGCGCTAAAACCGTTTTGGTTCAAGAGGGGCTGTCATTTTTTTTTGAAATAATTGTCCTTTTTGTATTTTTATCAATTCCTCTTATAATACAAAATTCGTTTGTTTCGCATTTTTCGTGTTAAAGAATCACCCAATCGGTGATAATCCGTATTTTTCCGGGGGCTTACGCATCCCGGCTCGGCGAAATCTGTAAACGGACTGACCTGTGTTCAACCAGCGATGGCGGCAGGGGACTGCCGCGAGCCGGACTAATCAAAGTCTTTCAGCGGGACAGAGAGGCATCGGCGGGCGAAGACGCCCGCGAACCAGCGGGGCGGTGGGGCTTTCCACGTTCAGAAGATTTTTGGAGGCTTCCGCATTCCCTTGACGGCTTTCGCCGTCAAGTTGGCGCCCGAGACAGGCGCCATCCAGGGGACGTTATTGGCTACGGCTCTTTGTTATGGTCGCTTCAAACGTTTCGGTTCGCCTTCGGCGAACTGCGTAATTCCGTTCGCTAACG
>JAZRTH010000395.1:0-2240 GCA_045651945.1 Thermoguttaceae bacterium | reverse complement strand
TTAAAGTTCCGCCGTTGACGAGTACAGATCCGGTAAAATATCCCGTGTCTTGAGTATGCTTGAATGTAAGCGTTAAATTGCCGGTTCCAGACTTAACAATACTTCCGTCGCCGAGGTACTTTTTGCTAAACGTAATATTGTCGCTGTCTTTGAATTCCAGCGTTGCGCCAGAGGCAATGTTTACTACGCTTGTTCCGGTAAGATTGCCCGCTCCCGACAGAGCCAGCGTTCCCTCGGAAATGGTTGTTGCGCCGGTGTACGTATTGACTGCGGCAAGAGTCAGCGTTCCAGCGCCGGTTTTAGTAAAATTGCCAGTTCCGGAAATTGCCCCTGATTGTGTGAGCGTTAATCCAGACGCAACGTCAAATTTCGTATTAGCGCCCAAAGCTATTGTTCCAGTATGATCGGCTTCTGTCGATCCATTGCGCTCAGAAAGGAAAATTACGTCGCGTTTATCCAAACCGTTGGTTGTCCAATTCTTATTTAAAGCGAAAACGTCAGCGTTGGAAACGTCGTAATTATAATTGGCAGAAGAATTTAATGTAACGTTCGTAAACTTACTTAAACCATTTTTGTTTGTTTCAGGTTCGTACGATCTAAATTGAATGAAATTTTTTGCAAACCCCTGGTCAGTTTGAAAAGTGTAAAAATATTCATTATTAATATAGAGATCAATATCAACAGGAGAATTGGTATTGAAATCAGAAATGGTAAATTGAATCTTAATATCGGACCAGTTATCGGTTGGCGGAGTGAAAGTTTTTGATATATCTATCGTTTTAGTACTGCCGCTTGTACCATCAAAAGCTTGTACACCGCCATTCCGACGAAAGAGAATGCCAAATCCAGAGGTGATTGAATTAATATAATTAAATTCTTCACCTGAACCAAAGATTATTCCAGCCCAATGATCTGATGTTGCCTCAAAATTAGGGCAAGGATTGACTCTGAAGTTTAGTTCATATAAACGACCGCCCTCTTCTGAAACGGTTGACGTTCCCATATTACTTGCAAAATCATAGTCAATACGAGCGAATGAATGTTTAAATTCACCAGAACTCAAAACGGCTCCTGCCATTAATAACGCATTGTTAGGGTTTCCAACTTGCGTTTGCCAATCTGCCGTATTGTTAGTAACGTATCCCAATCCTCCGAGTAAACCATCACCAAAACGATCAGGCTGATCGTTGATCATCTGTACGCCTTCAACTGTTACTACCGTTCCAGCGCTAACATTGTTTCCTCTCGCTGCTGTATGAACATGGTAGTTGTCGAAGAAGAATGTATTGAGAGAATCCCATTCATCTGCGTTTACAGCGCCAACGTTTCCAAAGAAAAACAATAAAAGACATGTCAGGAAAAGAGTTGAGGAAAGAACAATCCGACCGCGTGTTAAAATACGGGGGGGGGAAGAAATAGATAGTCTTTAGGGTTAGCCATTATTTTACTCCTTTTATTGGGTAAAACTGATAAACGTTAATTTTGCGCCGGAACGCCCAAACGCAAAAAAGGATTTCATTTTTTTCTTTTATATCATTATACAACCATTTTGCAAATCGTAAAGTGGTAAAAGGGAGTTTTTTTAAAAAAAGTGATAAAATTTGAGAAATTAGGTGATATAGAGGGGAAAAATGGATAAAAAGAGAGAAATTAACAGTATCTTAAGCGAGCCATGGGGGTTATCCAGTGGGTGTGAGTGCAGAAAAACGTAATCAGGTACGGCGAACGGAAATTATTCATTGTGCGCACGTCTTGGCGCCGCTTTCTTTTTGACGTCTTGGCGCCAACGCGGGTTGAACAGAGTGAGTTGGTAAAAGAAAAAAGGCGAGCTATCGCTTGCGATCCCGAAGAAGTTTTTGGTAAAAGAAAAAGCGGAAGCTATCGCTTCCGCACTTCGAAATTATCACATAACCAATGAAGAGCGCTTGCGCCAACTCCTCGCTCCTCCCGTGGGTTAAAACCCACGGCTAGAAATATTGAACTGCTACGCAGTTCTATATGAACGCTTCGCGTCTGTTTAAACCACTTACCACTCCCTATTCCCTACTCCCTATTCCCTAAACCATGACCTACACAAAAGACCACATCAACGAACTGTATCAGCTTTATTCCAATACCCTGTTTGACGACTCCATTCCATTTTGGCTCAACCACGCAGACGACGCCGAGCAGGGCGGGATTATGACCTGCGACGACCGGGAGGGCAAACTGTCCGACACCGACAAGGGCGTCTGGCAACA
>JAZRTH010000394.1:0-6705 GCA_045651945.1 Thermoguttaceae bacterium | reverse complement strand
CTGGCGAGAATCAAGCCGCAGACGGAAGAAGAACGACAGAAGATTCCGGAGAACATGCCGTTTATCGTTATCATCGCCGACGAAATGGCGGATATGATGATGACCTGTCCGAAGGAAGTGGAATCGCACATTATCCGCCTGGCGCAAAAGAGCCGCGCGGTTGGAATTCACCTGATTCTGGCGACGCAAAAGCCGATTAAACAGGTCGTTACCAGCTTGATTAAATCGAACCTGCCCGCTCGAATTTCGTTCAAAGTTACCAGCAACATCGACAGCCGCGTCGTTTTGGAAATGATTGGCGCGGAAAAGCTGATGGGGTCTGGCGACATGCTCTTTGTCCGCAACGGGCCTGCGTCGCTCATCCGCGGTCAGGGCGCCTTCCTCGACGACGAAGAGATCGAACGTCTGGTTCGTTACGTTGGGAAAGAGGATCAGGAGTTTGAACAGGATCTGGTTCAGTACACCGAAAACGCCGTTCAAGAAAGCGCTCCCGGCGGCGCGCCTGGAGAGGATATGTCCTCGAAAGACGAGCTTTACGACGATGCGGTTGAGATTATTCTTAACGAAGGACGCGGCGGGTCGATTACCCTCCTTCAGTCCCGTATGGGTATCGGATACGGCCGCGCTGCGCGTCTGATTGAGATGATGTCCAACGAAGGCATCCTCGGCGGTCATAATGGCGCCAAGCCGCGAGAAGTGCTGATCTCGCCGGAGGAATGGGAGATTCGCAAACATCAAAAACAGGCGGCAAAGCAGGCGCCGGCAGCTGCTCGATTTGCAGCGCCGTCACGTCCGCCGGTTTCAGACGCCCCGAACATGTACGCGACGTCAACAACGGCGATCGTTCAGCCTGTAGAATCGTATTCAACGCAAAACGTCCCCTTTGAACCGGACAATGCCGAGGAAGAATACGACTGCGAGGAAGAGTACGACGAAGAATCCCCGTTCTTTGAAGACGAAGAACTCGAGGAAGACGAAAAGCTCAACGAGGACGGATCCAACTACAACGAGATAGAAGCGCGTCTGCTGGAAAAAATCAGCAAAGCTGCTCAGGGGTATGTGGATAAGAACTCGAACAGCGGACAAGGAATATCCAGAAGTTAGGAATTGAGCGGCGAACGAAATGGAAGGCGGTAATGGAGTTCGCGGAGCGAACGGAATTACGCATTCGCCGGAACGGCGAAGAAAACGCCGGAAGCGTGCATACCAAAATGACGAAGCCGAAACCCTTCCTCGGATGGACTCCGCCCTCGGAGTCCTTCTTGACGGCTTTGCCGTCAAGGAAATGCGGAAGCTTCCAAAAATCTCTTTCGCAGCCAAAGCCACTTCGCCCTGCTGGATCGCGGCTGTGTCAGCCGCCGAAGTTTTTAAGGCGCAAAGAACGCAAAGAAATGGAAGGCGGGCGTCTTCGCCCGCCCCGGCGCCAACTTTATTTTTCTGTTCTATTGACTTTGATTTTCTCTCTGATTATAATATTGTCATAGATTAATTCTGATATGCAAACTCTGTCCTGTTTAATAAAATGAAAAGACTCGTCGCATTTTTCCTTTTATCGCTGTTAATAGTTGTTGGTCAGTCTTATTGCTGCGCTGAAATTAACGAGAATGATTCTCCCTGCGTCCAGGCGGAGTATCATTTCAAGCAGTTTCAGTTAAAGCTCAACGAATTGGCAAACTGGTGTGCTGACAACCAATTGCCGCATTTGGAAAAATACACTCGCGACTGGACGGACGCTTTCCCGTCGAACAGTATTTGTATATATGAAGTAACTCGCGAATATGGCTGGGATGCAATTCTTCCGCCGTGCAATAGCGAAAAAGCCAAACAATGGCGCGAGCGATTTATAGCTCTCCGAACAGAGTATTCAGACAAACTGTATTTGCTTGCCAGAAAGTGTTCTTCACAAGAGTATGCAACGTATGCCGTTGAACTCTATATGCTGGCTTTGCGAGAGAACCCTCAAAACGTAACTATTCGGAAAATAATCGGCAACACGCCGTTTCAAAATCGCTGGGCAACCCGATTCGAAATAAAAATGATACGCGAGGGTAAAGTTGACCATCCGGATTTCGGCTGGATTCCTCAAAAACATGTTGCCAAGTACGAGAGGGGATATCGTTATTATAAGGGCAAATGGATGTCCAAAAGAGAGGAAGCGCGCCTTCGCCGTGAGAAAAACGACCCATGGCTTATAATAACGCCGCATTACAGAATCTATTCCTATCCTTCCCTGGAAGAAGGGGTGGAATTAGGGCGAAAACTGGAAACGATTGCGATTGTCTGGAATCAGGTTTTTCTGCGATTTTATGCCACTGATTCGCAGTTGAAGAGCTTTTTCCGCGGTGAATGTCCGGATTTCATGCAGTATAATCATACGGTCGTCTATTTTCGAGATCGCGACCAGTACGTTGAAGCGCTTGCTCCAAAACTAGGTTCTGCAGCTTATGACACAGAAGGCATTTATAACGGCGTAGCATACTTTTATGCAGGCAAAGATTCTGACCCTCGCGCTATCATTCATGAAGCGACTCATCAATTATTTGCGGAAACCCGCGCCTATACGCTCGTTCCGACAGAAATGAAGAATTTCTCTGTCCAGGGAATGGAAAGTAATTTTTGGGTTATTGAAGGCATTGCAATGTTTATGGAATCCTTGAAAGAATCGCCGAGACTACATGAACTTGGAGATTTTCGAGATAATAACCTGTACACTGCCAGATATTATTTACTGAGAAAAAATTTTTACATTCCCTTTGAGCAATTTACAGCGATGGGACATACGTTATTTTATAATTCTCAATGCGAATATGAACTCTATCAGCAGGCAACCGGCGTTACGTGGTTTCTGTTGTTTTACGAAAACGGCAAATATCGCGACGCCTTTATACGCTATTTATCTTTAGTCTATTCCGGGCTCGACAAACCGGAAACTCTGTCGGAATTGACGGGCGTTTCGTACAGCCAGCTGGATAAAGAGTACAAGCAATTTATACTTTCCACAGTTCAGCCGGACGACAAAAAAGCGTTTGACTTTTTGGATGAAATAAACAAAGAGTATGAAATGGAAGAGAATCCAGAGAAAGGTAAAGGCGCCGAGGAAGAAAACGCTGACCAATAGAGACTCATCAAGCAAAATGAAAGGCGGTAATGGAGTTCGCGGAGCGAACGGAATTACGCATTCGCCGGAACGGCGAACAAAAAGTCGGAACAACCATTCGCCAATGAGCTTTTGTTAATTCCAATGTTTCGGTTTGATTAAATCAATGCGGTATTGTAATTCCGGCGTTTCGGTTCGCCTTTGGCGAACTGCGTAATTCCGCTCCCGCTGGTCGCTCCATTACCGCCTTCCATTTGGCGGGCGTCTTCGCCCGCCGCGGCGAGGCGCCGCTCCCAATACCCGCTCCCGTTGGTCGCTTTGCGGCGGAAGCTTCCAAAAATCTTTTTCGTAGAATTGCCAGTCAGACCTGCTGGTTCGCGGACGTTCCGTCCGCCAAAGCTATTTTAAAGAATTCTTTATGTTCTCTATTTTATCCGTCTTACACATTCTTTCCCTGTCTGTTTTTGCCTTTGCCCCCCTTGACGAAAAGGCGCGATAATAGATAATTACAAGCTGTTAAAGCAATAGGATTTCAATATATAATATTGAAAGGCTTTTACGTGGGTCAACCCCCACTACTGCCTCCGTGGGTTTCACCCACGGCTACAAATATTGAACCGCTACGCGGATCTAGCGGGAGGGCTTCGCGCCCGATTACTAAATGCCTATTGCCTACTGCCTTACTAACCCTCTAACCCCAGCTACTACCCATGACATCGCCTTCTGTAAAGCGCGCGTTAATCAGCGTCAGCGATAAAACCGGATTAGCCGAATTCGCCAAAGGTTTGGTCGAATGCGGCGTTGAAATTTACTCTACTGGCGGAACGAAAAAGTTCCTTCAGGAAAACGGCTTGAACGTCAACGAAGTTTCCGCCTATACCGGATTCCCTGAGATGATGGACGGGCGTCTGAAGACGCTTCACCCGAAAGTATTCGGCGGAATTTTGTGCCGGCACGACAATCCGTCGGACATGCAAGGTCTGGAAGAACACGGCATTCTGACTTTCGAGCTGGTCGTGGTTAACCTCTATCCGTTCCAGGAAACCGTTGCCAAGCCGGACGTTACGATGGCTCAGGCGATTGAAAAAATCGACATCGGCGGGCCGTCGCTGGTTCGAGCGGCGTCTAAAAACCACGCCTTTACGACCATTGCGACCAACGCGTCCCAGTACGCTGGCATTCTGGAAGAGATTCGCGCTAACGGCTGCACGACTTTGGAAACGAGAACCAAGCTGGCGGCTGCCGCGTTTGCTCATACGGCGGAATACGATCGCGCTATTGCCGACTACTTTGCCGGCGTTACGACTCAGGACGGGTTCCCCGGCTCGCTGTCGCTCAACTACACGCGCGCGTCGATTCTTCGATACGGCGAAAACCCGCACCAGAAAGGCGCGTACTATATCGCTTCCAACGCGGCGGCGACGGGCAACATCGTCAACGCCGTTCAGCTCAACGGAAAAGAGCTGTCCTATAACAACCTCATGGACCTGGACGCCGCTTTGGCGGACGTCAAGTTCTTCAAAAAGCCGGCTGTCTCGGTAATCAAGCACAACAATCCCTGCGGTCTGGCTCAGGCGGACACCGTCGAAGAAGCCACTCGCAAGGCGATGGAAGGCGACCCGCTTTCCGCGTACGGGTCAATTCTGGGCGTCAACCGCGTTCTGGACAAGGCGTCGGCAGAATACCTCGCTCAGCCGGGTCGGTTTATCGAAGCGATTGCCGCTGTTGACTTCACGCCCGAAGCGCTGGAAATTCTTACGACCGTTCCGAAATGGAAGAACAACGTTCGACTCATGAAAGTCGGTCCTCTGACGCAGTCCTCTCAATGGGCTTACCGACCGCTTGACGGCGGCATGCTCATGCAGGAAGCGGACGTTCTGGAAGACGATTCTGCCGACTGGAAAGTTGTAACAGAAGCTCAGCCGACGGACAAACAGCGCGAAGACATGGCGTTCGCCTGGGACGTCTGCCGAATGGTCAAGTCCAACGCGATTACCGTCGCCAAAGACAACATGCTTCTCGGAGCGGGCGCCGGTCAGATGAACCGCGTCGGGTCGGTGGAAATCGCCATCGCCACAGCAGGCGACCGAATCAACGGCGCTGTTTTGGCGTCGGACGCGTTCTTCCCGTTCCCGGACTCCGTCGAACGCATTCACAACGCTGGAATTCAGGCGATCATTCAGCCTGGAGGAAGCATTCGCGACCAGGAAGTCATCGACGCCTGCAACAAGTACGGCATCGCCATGATTTTCACTGGAAAACGTCATTTTAGACACTAATTTTCGGAGTGCGAGAGCATAGCTCTCGCTTTTTTGGAAAATGTCGAGAAATACGAAAAACGCTATTCACCACCAATAACGCGAGCTAACGCTCGCTTAAAAAAAGCGAAAGTTTCGCTAATGCTGCACTTTCGCACTCCGAAACCTAACTAACATACCCATCGATATACCCAAATCCCCATATACCCAATGTCCGAAACCCGAACAGGAACAACCGAGTTATCTTCCCGCAAACGACGCGCTACGGCAGAGTCCATGGCGCAGTCGCAGAAAAATATATCCGTCAGCGAATTCTTTATGAAAAACCGCCATTTGCTGGGGTTTGACAACCCGCGCAAAGCTCTTTTAACGACTGTTAAAGAGGCAGTTGACAACTCTCTCGACGCCTGCGAGGAAGCGGGAATTCTGCCGGAAATCTGGGTCGGAATCGATCAAACCGGGGAGAACCGTTATCGAGTATTTATTCAGGACAACGGGCCGGGAATCGTGAAAAAACAGATCCCGCCCATTTTCGGGAAACTGCTCTACGGGTCAAAGTTTCATAAACTGAAAATGACCCGCGGTCAGCAGGGAATCGGCATTTCCGCCGCCGGCATGTACGGCGCGCTGACAACCGGCAAACCGGTGCTGGTTATGTCACAAATCAGCAAGCGCAACGCGTTCTACTGCGAGCTGAAAATCAACACGAAAACCAACGAGCCGGAAATTCTCAACAATCACGGGGACGGCGTCGTCATTCCCGCCGCTCAGGCAGAGCGCGAAGAATGTATGAAGGTCAACAACATTCAATGGGAAGACGTTCCCCATGGAACGAGAATCACCATTGAGCTGGAAGCGACATTCTTCCGCGGCCGCGGCTCGGTTGACGAATACATAGAGGAAACCGCTATCGCCAACCCGCACGCGACAATTCATTACAAAAGCCCGCTGGACGACAACTATACAACCATCGCGCGGTCGACAGACCAGCTCCCGCCGGAAGCGAAAGAAATCAAGCCGCACCCCTACGGCGTAGAATTGGGTTTGCTGGCGACGATGCTCAAAGACTCCAAAGAGCCGACCATGTCGTCGTTTTTGACAAAGAGCTTTTCCAAGGTCAGCCCTGTCAAAGCGCAGGAAATCTGCGGAAAAGTAGGGCTGTCGACGTCCATGAAGCCCGGCAAGGTAGAGCACGACCAGGTCGACAAACTGTACAAAACAATTCAGGCGACCAAACTGCCTAACCCGTCAACGGAATGTCTGTCGCCCATCGGGGAAGAGCTGCTCATTAAAGGCATGCACACCGTCATGCCGGGCGAGTTCTACACCGCGGCAACGCGACCGCCAGCC
>JAZRTH010000393.1:0-1176 GCA_045651945.1 Thermoguttaceae bacterium | reverse complement strand
GCAAGCAGGACGACGTGTAACAGGCTGGAAACGGTCGACGCGAGTTTCATTCAGACGTCTCCATTAAAATTGGACTGCCGGGACTTCTTGAACGGCTTCATGACCAGCGGGGACTTCGTAAAAAGTCGCGGGAGTCAAATTCAAATACTTTGCATAATAGACGCCGGGAATGCCGCGAATTGCCGCGTTGTAGAGCTTGACGGCTTCGTTGTACCGGGTTCGGGCGACGGCGATTCGGTTTTCCGTGCCCGCCAGCTCGTCCTGAAGTCGAACGAACGCGTCCGCCGCCTTGAGTTCCGGATAGCTTTCGGAAATCGCCAGCAGCCGTCCAACAGCCGAATTGAGTTCCGCGTCAGCCGCCGCCTTGTCAGCAGGAGTAGCCGCCTTGACGAGATTCTCCCGCGCCTGAGCGACTTCCGTAAAAATCTTTTCCTCGTGAGCCGCGTATCCCTTGACGGTGTTGACCAGATTGGGAATCAGCTCCGCTCGACGCTGCAGCTGAGCGTCAATGTCGCTCCACGTCTGCTTGACCGTCTCGTCTTTGCGAATCAAGCCGTTATAGGAAACCAGCCCGCACAGCCCAATAACTACGGCAATTATTACCAAAACGATTAAAACATGAACAAACGCTTTCATATTGTTTCCTCTTACTAAAATCCTCATACTGTTTAAACTGATATAAACTATGGAATACGCAGCCGTCTGCTGAATTCCATGTTTATACAATACAATAAAATCATAATATTGTCAAGAACAAACGGACTGTCAAGCGACTCGCCTCTTACTCAATCGCAATGCGTTTCCAGCCGCCGTGGAAGAAGCGGAAGGTGAGCAGGATGCCGCGGACGGTGATATCGGTTGTCATGCCGATCCAGGCGCCGGTTACGCCCATGTTCAGACCGCGGAACGTCATGCCGAAGACGGTGAACTGGTCAAACGCCAGCAGATACGTCAGGACGATTCTCACGAACAGGAACCCGATGAGGGAAATGACCATCGGGACGCGCGTGTCGCCAGCGCCGCGGAGGGCGCCGGATAGCGTCATCATTACAACGCAGGCGGGCGAGCAGAACGCGATGAGTTTCAGCAGCGGGACGCAGGCTTTTGCCAGCGCGGTTTGGTTCGACTTCAAAAACAGGTACGGCGTGATTTCCGCGCCAAAATAGTAGACGGAAC
>JAZRTH010000392.1:0-9318 GCA_045651945.1 Thermoguttaceae bacterium | reverse complement strand
CGGCTCCGCATCTCCGCGTGAGATTTTTCTTTGGCGGCTGAAACAGCCGCGATCCAGTGGGTCGGAGGGGTTCTACTGCGAAAGAGTTTTTTCTTGTACCAGCAATGCGGCAGGGGACTGCCGCGTGCCGGCTCATCAGAGGTTATCCCTTATACCAGCAAGGCGCCCGAGGGCGGGCGCCATCCGTGAAGGTTTTCGACTACGTCGTTTTGGTTTGCACAGTTCAAACGTTTGGGTTCGCCTTCGGCGAACTGCGTAATTCCGCTCCCGATGGTCGCTTCATTACCGCCTTCCATTTTTTGCGGACTTCGTCCGCCTTGAAAAAACTTTCGGTCGCCAGCAAGCTGGCTCCCTTTTTAGGGAAGTTTTTTCAAGTTTAATTAAGAGGGGAAAACCTTTTTTGAAAAAAAGGTTCTTCCCCTCAAACTCCCCTTTCCAAAAAACTTTAGTAAGGAAGAATCGTAGGATTAGCAATAACGCAAGCGACCAACGGGAGCGGTTATAATACGTCTCGCGCGGAAGCGCGGATTGGGAGTGCGCCATCGCACCTGTCGCAAAATGATATTTGATTGGTCGTTGACTTTTTCGCTTTTATAGGGTATAATTTAAAGAGAAGGTAAATTCTGGCAAATTATCAACCCCCTAAATTTAATACAATACTGTCATGATAAACCGAAACTGTTTCCTTAGCGTCGTTTTGATTCTGGCGATTGCAGGCGTCGTCAGAAGTCAGGATTCCCCCTGTTTTGAGGCGGTTAAAACAGACGTCATGAACGTCAAAACGCCCGCAAAAGCGATGGACGTTCAACTCAATAAAGCGTCTGATCTGTATCTGGTTGTTACATACGGACCGGACAACTACGACTTCGACCAGGCGGCGTGGGGAAATCCCACTCTGTACGACTCGGACGGGAACGCCGTCGACATGACAACGCTCAAGGCGGTCTCCTCCCAGACGGGATGGGGAACCATGCTCATCAATAAAGATCACGCCGGCAAACCCGTTAAAATCTGCGGCAAGACGTTTGAAAAAGCCATTTACGCTCACGCGCCGTCGATTCTTCATTACAAGCTGGACGGCAAATATACGCGATTTACCGCGGAGGTTGGGCTGGTCGAGTCCGCGAAAAACGGAACTGTTACATTCGAGGTTTACTGCCATCCGGTGGAATACCCGTCGAAAGCGAAGTACATGAAAGGCATGCCCGGCGCGCCGGCGCCCGATCCAGAACCGGTTCCGACGGCGGACAAGGCGCCCTTTACGTTCAATGCGTCTGCCGCAAAACGGCTGCTGGACAAAGGCATTGAGGAAATCGTCTTTATTCGCCGCGTTACGCTCACGTCCAACCACGTTTATACAGACCACGTCAATTCCCGCTGGGCGCCTGGCGGTGGGCTGGCGATTCTCAATCTCAAAACCGGGAAAGTTCGAGACGTCAACCCGATTCTCGCCGGCGGCGTGATTAACCGGTTTGACGTTTCTTTCGACGCGAAGAAAATCGTCTTTGACTGGAAGCGTTCCAATCAGGAAGGATACCGCATTTACGAAATCAACGTTGACGGAACCGGGCTGAAACAGCTCACCTTCCCGCCGGAAATTGAAGACGCGCTTCATAAACGATTCGCCACCAGCGGATACCATCGCGGCACAGACGACATGCAGCCGTGTTACCTGCCAGACGGCGGAATTGCGTTTATTACAACGCGGTGTCTGTTTTCCGTTTTATGCGACGCCGGAGACAACCTGACCGTTTCCAACCTGTACCGTATGAACGGCGACGGCTCCAACATGCAGCCGCTGACCTTCTCGGCGCTGTCGGAACAGTCGCCTGCGGTTTTGCCGGACGGCAGAATTCTGTACCATCGCTGGGAATACGTCGACAAGGCGGCGGGAAACGTCAAAGCCCTTTGGGCGGTCAACCCGGACGGGACGAACTCGACGGAAATCTACGGCAACACGATCACGTTCCCGGAAACGATGATTTACGCCCGACCCATTCCCGGGACAACCAAAATCGTTTTCCTGGGAGCGTCACACTGTTGTCCCAACAACGCCATGGGCACGGTTATCGTAATCGACGTTAAAGACAACGTCCGATCCATCGACACGATGAAATACGTTACGTCAGACGTTGCAACGTTTCATCACAACGGTTTCCATTTCAAAGACGCTAACGGGAACTGGTATCGGGATTCCACCGGCAAGCCAGGACGTCTTTTCAAAGACCCGTACCCGATTAACGAGAACCTGTTTTTGGTTTCCTGCAAGCCGAAAGGACTGGCGTGGAACGACCCGACCGGATACGGTCTGTCCATTCTCGACGGCGTCGGCGCGGACGAGCTTCTGCTCAAAGACGATTCCGTTTCCTGCTGGCTGCCGTATCCGCTGGTTGCGCGCCCGGTTCCGCCGGTTCGTCCAAGTTTGATAAACGAATCGCTCGCCAAAGAGAACAAAGCAGTCGTCGTCATGACAGACGTTTACGCCGGCTTGGACAACGTTCCCCGCGGGACGGTGAAATACCTCCGCGTTCTGGAACAGATTCCGCGTTCGTGGTCAGCCCGCAAACCGTACTACGACGATCACGCCGGCACGACGCACGCTCATTCCGCAATCGGCGCCGGGCATCTGGCGGTCAGAATTCAGCTGGGAATCGTTCCGGTTGAGGAAGACGGCTCCGCCCGATTCTACGTTCCCGCCGACCGGGCGATTATTTTCCAGGCTCTGGACAAGGACTTCCGCGCCGTCCAGACGGAACGCACGTACGTCAACTTCCGCCCAGGCGAAACCCGCGCCTGCGTTGGATGTCACGAAACGCCCAACAACGCGCCGACCCGGTCGACGATTCAGCTGCCCATCGCCATGACAAAACCGATTGCCGTCATGACCGCGCAGCCCAACCAGACCAGCGGATACCTCCGCGGCGCGTATCTCAACGGGTCAGAAATGACGTTCGACTACGAACGCCAGATTCAGCCGATTCTCGACAAGCATTGCGTATCATGTCACGATGGGACGGAAGGTGAAGGCAAATCCGCTCTCAACCTGACGGGAAAGCCGGAAGGGACGTACAGCGTTTCGTACAACTCCATGAAAAAGCTGGCGGACGACGAAAACAAGCTTCTGTGGGGGAACCGCAAAGAGCGCAACGAAGACGCCGCGTCAAACGGAATCGAGTACATCCCGCCGTACCAGATCTGCTCGCCGTCGTCGTCGCTTTCCGCCTGGCTGACGGATACGGACTGCACATACAACAGCGACGCGGTCAAGCAGTACGCCAAACAGCTCAAGGCATGGCATCCGACAGTTAAACTCAGCCCGGATGAACTGCTGACGATCAACAACTGGCTGGACGACAACTGCCCGTTCCACCCGTCGTTCTTCGGCAGACTTCACTCTAAATTCGAGGGACAGCCGAACTACCGTCCCATCGTTACTCCGGACGAATGCCGCGACCGAAACCTGCCGAAGCGGTTTGAATATTGAAGGATGTGACGCTTGCGTCGGGGAATGCGGCGGCTTGACGCCGCCTTGTCCAATGCCCTGCTGAAAAACTGTAACGCAGTAGAAAACCATCACGGAAGGCGCCCGCCCTCGGGCGCCTTTGCTGGTATAAGAAAAATCTCTTTCGCAGAACAACCGCTCCGCCCTGCTGGATCGCGGCTGTCTCAGCCGCCAAAGTAATTTAAGTCGCAAAGAGCGCAAAGAATAAATTGGCGATAATACGTCTTATTTGTCATATACGACAACGCGTTTCAGGTTCCATCTATTCTATCTTCACAACCCAATTTTATCACACCCGCCTCAATTACAATGCTCTATCTTCTTTTCAAAGAGACTTACTCACAGACGCAACTTACAGACGATCAGTATAATTCATCTTCGCCATATTACAGAATAAAACAACGTTATCAGCGGGATAAAATTCATTATAATCAGCGTTTTGCCAGCATGCCAATTCCAATAGCCTATAATCATATCTGTTTTAATAATATCAAAAAAGCGATAATCTCCTTCATAAAAATACGGCAGATAAATATTTGTGAATACAAATGAATTTATACCGGTCAACAGAGATAATGCAAATAACGAAAACGCAAAGATAATAATGTTTCTATTCATGTTTATTTCGATGCTCTCTAACAAATATTGCACACGCATTTTTGTTAGAGAGTAAAATTATATTATGACTTTATGTATATGTATCGAATAGCCAATCTCATCGCTTTTACAGCAGCAATCATATATCCCAATATTGCAACTATAAAAAGCTCAACGTTGATTGAATATAATAAACTGTAAAACCAGTACGTTCTATCATATCGAACGTAATCGTAAAAAAGAATATCATGAATCGAAATCAATACCATGATTACTGATATTGTAAATATCGAGTAAAATACAATTCGGTTGACAATTCGACTCGGAACGCGGAAAAACAAATGTAATCCTAAAATTGTTACAACAAGATAGATAAAGTTAAATAGCGCGCATCGCCAAGGAATATTCTCCAGCTCTATGCGCCAAGTATTAAACGTAGAATCGTATGTTTTGGATACGGTTTTTGCCAGCGATAGATGGTACGATAAAAAGTCAACTATTCGATCTGTAAAATAATCATAGTAGATTGCATAGTAAAATGTATGCGTAATGCGAGAATAGTTACGGCATTCCCATAGAAAATATCCTGTATATCGCGGATAGTCAACGCGTCCAGAACCCATATACCATGGTTTTAAAGGAACAAATATCTGTATGGATAAAGGCGCTTCCAAGGTTTTGAAAATATCATTATCTTCCATGACATAGTAAGAATTCCACCATTTTTCAAAATCGCCGTCCTTAGCTTTTATTTGCATTTTTTCTATTAATGCAGTTTCCGAGCGACGTGAGATATCTATAATAAGATCCCCGCCGAGAGCTTCAATAAAAGGAATTGGGTAGCCATATTGAAAAGTCGGCTTCTCGCAATAATGACCATTTTCACGAACCGTAGTTATTCCAATACGTCCTGTAATTTGTATTAAAACAAATCCGAGAATTGCCGTCAGCATAACAAAATGTTTGAATTCAAATTTCATACGGATCTCTACATTCCCCGATATTACTAAACTGAATTCATTCCTATGGAATTGTTTTCAAGTCCCTTTTTTCGGCGCGTTATCTTTATTATATTTCGTTATTTCACAATCCGTTGAATTGTATATTTTACAAAAATCTATATATTGCAATACCCACGATCGGTCATTTATCATTAAATTATGTTTTTGACAAAATTTTCTAATCCTTGCGCCAGTTGCAGAGTTTTGAAAATTAGAATCATCATTCCAAATGATAAGACGAGAAGGGCAACATTCACATTCATTTGGTACATACAGCTCTATGAAATTTGAACTTAAATGAGGTCCAAAGCCATCTTTACCGCCTTTTTCACCATGTCCCATATCGACCGTATAAAACGGGCGGAATAACAGATATAAACAATATAGGCTATCATTTGGGATAAAATGAATATAAAGATTACTCAAATCTGTTCCATACTTTTCAGATAGAATATTTCTATAACCATCTATCTCATCAGCTAAATCAACTTCCCATTCCGGTAAATCCTTTAGATTAAATTTAAGAATACCATTATTAACATCTGCTTCAATTATAGCGTCCTTACAAAAATACAATTGATGATTGATCAATTCATCTATGATTCTTTTTTGTAAATGCCAACCTGTAAACAGATATGTTAAACTCAATATCGTTATTACAAATAAAATGATCTTGTACTTGCGTTTGAGTTTTCGTATTAAAAAGTAATACACCAGGAAACATAACAAAAGTAAAAATGAATATGCGTATAAATCAGCATAGCCATACAAGCCCTGAGCGACCATAGTTTTAAGTCCTTTCTGTATTTTTCACGATATTACCAAACTGTAAAAACAAAAATTGAAAAGGAAATTCCGTTAGTTTCCGAACCCACGCCTAAAGGCGTGGGCTACGATAAGATTTTCTCTCAACCCTATTTCTTTGGCGGCTTTATGACCGAAATATTAAATACCCTATTCAAATAAAAAATAGCGTTTAAATTAACAATATGATTTACAATCCGTATTCATTTTTTAGTTTTTGAATGATATTTTCCGCATGTTTTGAAAGAACCGCGCTTTCATAAGTTCTTATCAACTTATCAGGGAATTGTGATTGGTAGATTTTTAGCTTTTCTTGCCAGCGTTTATCGTAATCTTCAATTCCTAACATGCCTACATGTTCCCAATAAAGATCGGTCCCATCAGGCAAGTGAATGGTGAAATCTGGTAAAAGACATTGATCCGATTGACTACCATAATGAAGTTTTTGTTCATAGGTATAATTAATTCCTGATTTATAAAGCAAGTCTGAAATAATTACCTCTGATTTACTTCGAACTCTATTTCCATCAGCAGTAGTATAAATTTTACCGAGTTTAAATTTATCAACCCCCAAGTAGTAAGCGATGTCCTGATGCAAATGATTGGATTCTTCAAAATGTTCAATAAGATATACTAAATAATCCAACAATGAATGTCTATAAGTTTTTTTCTGCTCAATATCCGCAAGAATTTCCTGCATTGAAACCTGATCAATTTCAGTTTGATTAATGTTTAAAATCAAACAACGATCCAAAGGATTTTTTGATTTAACTGAACCCTCTATAAATGCTTGATAAATACATTCTATAATTTCTCTTGGGGTTAAGTCCGGATATTTATTAAGAACGCTTATAAGGTATTTACTACGAGTACTATCGACGAATTGTTGAATTTTATCATTTTGTATATCAGTCAAAGGTCTTAATGACATGAAACCTTTACATTCAACTTGAAGTAATGGGGCTCTTTGAAAATAATGAAAACATTCTTGAATGTCTTCGTCATTATCAAAAAGAGAAATTGGTCTAAATCCCGTATTTTTTCCTGCAATTTTGTGATAAGACTGTATGAGATTTTCTTCACTCGGAAAACTCTGATCTATAAAGTCCTTATGTTTAACTTCAATGTTTTTGTTAGAATACAACAAGTATGCGTTAGCGCAATTGCCATCTCTACCAGCACGTCCAATTTCCTGATAATACTGCTCAACAGATTCTGGAATCATAAAATGAATGACCGTTCGAATATCAGGAATATCCATTCCCATACCAAAGGCATTTGTGGCAAAAATAATTTGTGTTTCTCCAGATCTAAATCTATCTGCAACCTCAGCACGTTCTTTGGCGGTCATTTCACCATGGAAGAACTCCGCTTTTAGTCCTTTTTCAATTGCTTTTTCGCACAAATCTTCGACGCCTCGCGTATGTTTTTTTCGGTAAATATAAACGAGAATTTTTTTTGCTATATGAAGATTAATGATATTCCAAAATTCTTCTTCCTTTTCGATTTCGTTGCTAAACTTCTGAACATGCAACTGAATATCACTGCGAATTAATTTCTCTTGACAAGAAATAACATTGTTCTTTTCGATATTGAATGCCGAACAAATATCTGCGGTTTCTTTCGGGTTAATTGTAGCGGTTAATGCTAATATTTTAATCCAATTATCAGCGCCGTAAATCTGATTTAAAAAATCTGGAATACGTTTATAAAACGGGCGAAAGTTTTCACCCCATTGACTGACACAATGAACCTCATCAATAACCAACAATTTAATATCAGATTTTCGTTCACGAACGCAGGCTTCAAAGAAGCCATCTGTCGCTAACTTTTCGGGGCTAACAAAAATAAATTGAGGATTTAAATTTCCGTTAGCGAAATCGCTCATAAGTTTTACTTGATTCTTTACTGATATGCCACTATGTAAAACTAATACCTCATAACCTTGTTCTTCCAATTTTGCAGCTTGTTCGTCTATAAGTGCAATCAAAGGCGAAATAACAATAGCAATTCCTTTCAACTCAGCAGCTGTCATCCAGTAAATAACCGATTTTCCACCGCCAGTTGGCATAACGCAAAGTGTATTTCCTTTCGAAATCACATTTTCAATAACTTTCTTCTGAAAGTCTTTGAGCGTAAAATTCAATTTTGGAAATAGTTCTTTAAAGTCTTTATCTAAATCAACCATGACGCCACCCCAGTCCATTATTTGGAATCGGTTTAGACAATTGATCAATTGTATCGCGATGAAGATTTGCAATAAAATTCATGTATGCGTCAACAATCACATAGCGGTATTCCGGATCAATATAAACATCCATCTGTTCTGCTTTTTCCTTTAACATTTTATAGATATTAAAGGCATACCAAGCATACAAATAGTATGGGAAATAGAAGTTGTGTTCAGTCAAGCAATCATCAATTTTAACCATCAGAAATTCAGAATCTTCCAGACAGCCAAACGTCTTTTTTTGCGTTAAAAACCATAACGCCCAAATCGCATCTTTGCCTCTGTTTGGAAAGAGTCTCGGATCATTTTTATACAAAATAAAACTTGAAACTCCATAACCAATTACGTTGGCATAACCAATTCCTTCGAACGTAATCAAATCCAATTCTGACACACTAGAAACTGTTTCGTATAAAGCAGAATCGTTAAATTCTTCTTTATAATTGATCAATAAATTACTTAAATCAACGAAAACGTTATAAAGGTCATCCGGGTTTGCACATGTAAAACATGTTTTGAATTTATCCAGCGCTTCTGCTGGGCTGTGAAGAATACTTCGAATGTAGGGACATTCTTTTCTAAGTGTCGTATTTTTAAAAGTATAAGTATCATCTGCAACTTCAGCAAGGAAATCCTTATCTAACAAATCGAGATAAAACTCACGATCTTTTTCAAACTTATTGATACTATCTTTAACAATGTTTCTAAACGCCATTGTTGAATTTTGTTTATGGGAAGGCTTTATATTGCGTTGAACATTAACCCCCATAATGGTTTGCGCATTCTGAAAATCTTCAGTTGACGGTGTTGCTCCCGCTTCGGTAGCCAAAAATTTGTCAAAATAGGTATCGAAATTAGCTTTGATTTCTTTCAATACAGCGTCAATGTGCTCCGGCGTACGTATCAGTTCTCTGTCTGGATACTCGTTGTCTGGATAAATTCTGAAATACATAATAAACTCTCCAAAAGTTCAGAACATACAATCGTGTAACAACTATTATTATGACTTTTTTATAAATATCAATAGGTGGAAACAAAAAATATGGTAATTGACCCAATTTTGGACTAAAAAAGGGTGGAAATTTAACCATAAATCGGGTATTATAAAATTCCCGTCGGTCGGTGTCGCTTCGCTGAATTTTGAAACGGACGATGTGAGGAAATTTTTTAACGAAGTGTTAAGA
>JAZRTH010000391.1:0-2070 GCA_045651945.1 Thermoguttaceae bacterium | reverse complement strand
GAGATACTATCGCGGAAGCCAGTGCCGATTCTTGCATCCGTGCGCTCAGCGTCAGGGCGGAATCGTTTCCAGAACCGGATACACCGGGGAAGACGGTTTTGAAATTACGCTCGGCGCGGGAATCGCCTCCAAATTCTGGGACGTTCTGGTTGAAATGGGCAAGCCGCTGGGAGTTATCCCGACTGGTTTGGGTTGCCGCGACACGCTTCGTCTGGAAGCGGGCATGCCACTGTACGGACACGAACTGTCCGAGTCCATCAACCCGATCGAAGCGGGCTTGGGATCGGCGTGCTATCTGGACGGCTACGATTTCCCCGGCAGAGACGCTCTGAAAAAGATCGCTCAGGAACCGCTGACCAGAACTCGCGTTGGACTCGAAATCCTTGGCAAACGTCCCGCCAGAGAGGGCTGCAAGCTGTTCGTCAACGACGAAGAAGTCGGGTACGTAACCAGCGGGTCGCCGTCGCCGACGTTGGGCAAAAACATCGCCATGGGATACGTCAAGACGGAATTCGCCGAACCGGATACCGCGCTGACGGTCGACATTCGCGGCAACAAAGCCGAAGCCAAGGTCGTTCCGCTGCCGTTTTATAAGAGAGCGAAGAAATAGTTGCGAGAGACGAGTAGCGAGTTGCGAGAATACGCAAGCGCATACAATATCCTCTCGCAACTCGCAACTAACCACTTACCACTTACTCCGTGGGTTAAAACCCACGGCTATTAATATTGAACCGCTAACGCGGTTCTAGCAGAACGCTAAAGCGTCTGTTTTAAAATTTAACCACCAATTCCACACCATGTCCAATTTCCTTTTTACGCCGACCCACGAATGGGCTTCCGTTTCCAAAGAATCCGACGGTACAACTATCGTAACGATGGGCTTGACCGATTACGCTCTGGAACTGCTTACCGACCTCGTTTTCATTGACCTGCCGTCCGTTGGCGACGCGGTTACCGCTGGCGAACAGTGCGGCGAAATCGAGTCCGTCAAGGCAGTTTCCGGAATCAATTCTCCGGCAACGGGAGAGATTATCGAAGTCAACGACGAGCTGGCTGACAGCCTCGATCCGATGACCGCTGACCCGTTCGGCGCCGGCTGGATTTGCAAGATCAAGGTTTCAGACGAAGCGTCTTTGTCCGCTCTGATGGACGAAGCGACCTATCGCGCGACCTGCCACGAAGAACACTAAAATAAGCGTTTAATTCTGTTGAGCGGAACATGTAACGTCATACTCATTGTTTGATTTACGCTAATCGTTCCGCTTAACTACAAAGTTGAACCAGCGATCCCATGTCTCTTGAAGTCCTGGCGACATTTGACGGTATTTTAAATCGGGTAGACGACCTGTGCGATCATGCGCCTTCCTGGCGTCCAGCGCAGGACGTTGTTCCGTATTTGCGCCGCGTTCGGAAAGTTCTTTCTCAGGCGGACGCCGGATTCAACGAAAATATTGTCGTTGCTCTTTTGGGCGGAACGGGCGTAGGAAAGAGTTCGTTGGTTAACGCTCTGCTTGGAGCTGAGATTGCCAAGGCGTCGCCGATACGTCCTACAACGCGACAAGCGACGCTGTACTGTTCCAACGGGTATTCGGCAAAGATGATAGGGTTGCCGGAAGAACAGGTTGCGGTTGTTCATTGTTCCAGCCCGATTCTTCAAAGCATTATGCTGGTCGATTGTCCAGACCCGGATTCGGCAGAAGAAGAAAATCTGGAAACGCTTCGCGCCATTCTGCCGCATTGCGACGTCATTATTCATGTAACGACTCAGCAAAAGTATAAAAACGACGCTATTGCCAGAGAACTCAAAAACGCCTCCGTGGGCGGAAGCCTGATTTGGGTTCAGACGCACGCTGACCGCGACGAGGATATTCGTCAGTATTGGAAGCAGGATCTGGAGAAGGAATTCAAAGACGTCAACAGCATTTTCTTTGTGGATTCCAAAAAAGCGTTGGAAGCTCAGCTTGCCGGGAAGCCGTTGGAAGGCGATTTTGCAAAACTTATTGAGACGCTTTCCTGTCAGCTGCCTCGAATTGGAGCAGAGGGAATTCGTCGATACCGTTTTCTCGATGT